>NZ_JBHVET010000532.1:0-6155 GCF_042802135.1 Kitasatospora sp. NPDC057512 | reverse complement strand
GGTCAGAGCTCAACCGATCTCGGAAGATCAGGCGGCGTCCGCGGCGGCCTTCGGGGCGTTCACGTCGGCCGGCAGCGCCTTCTGGGCGACCTCGACCAGGGAGGCGAACGCACCCGGGTCGTTGACGGCCAGGTCGGCCAGCATCTTGCGGTCGATCTCGACGCTGGCGGCCTTCAGGCCCTGCACGAAGCGGTTGTAGGTGATGCCGTTGGCACGGGCCGCAGCGTTGATGCGCTGGATCCACAGCTGACGGAAGTCGCCCTTGCGCTTCTTGCGGTCGTTGAAGTTGTAGACCAGCGAGTGGGTGACCTGCTCCTTGGCCTTGCGGTACAGGCGCGAACGCTGGCCACGGTAGCCGCTGGCGCGCTCCAGGATGACCCGGCGCTTCTTGTGGGCGTTGACTGCCCGCTTGACGCGTGCCACTTGATTACTCCTTGGGTTGGACCACGGACTACTTCACGTGGTCCGTCATTCGAATGGGTCGGGAAGGATCAGCTGCCCCGCTCACGGCTCGCGCCGGGCGGGAGGGCGATCACTTGCCGAGAAGCTTCTTGATCTTCTTGGCGTCAGCGGGGGCCAGCTCGACGGTCCCGGCCAGCTTGCGGGTCAGCGTCGAGGGCTTGTGCTCCAGGAGGTGGCGGCGGCCGGCGCGCTCGCGCAGCACCTTGCCAGAGCCACTGATCTTGAAGCGCTTGCTGGCGCCACTGTGCGTCTTCTGCTTCGGCATTTCGCCGTATCTCCTCGTCAGTCCCGTCCGCGCCCGCGCGACGTGCGCCGCGCGGGCGTGAACTGGATGGATCTGCGGTGACCGGGCGGGACGCCCCGTCACCCTGGGGGCCGGTCTCCCGGGCCTCCTGGCCGGTGAGGGCTCAGGCGCCCTGGGAGGCGGCCGGCTGCTCGACCGGAGCGTCGGCCTCGACGGCCGGCGCCTCGGCCGGGGCGTCCTCGGCCTCGGTCACGACGTCCTCGACGTCGGTCACGACGTCCTCGTCCTCGATGTCCGCAGCGGCGTCGGAGCCGCCGGTGCGGCCCTGACGCTCGGCCTTGCGGGCGTCCGCGAGGGCGCGGGCCTCGGCCATCGCCTCGGTCTTCTTCTTGTGCGGGCCAAGAACCATGATCATGTTACGGCCGTCCTGCTTGGGCGAGGACTCGACGAAGCCCAGGTCCTGGACGTCGTCGGCGAGCCGCTGGAGCAGACGGAAGCCCAGCTCGGGGCGGGACTGCTCACGACCGCGGAACATGATCGTGATCTTGACCTTGTCGCCCTGCTTGAGGAACCGGACGACGTGACCCTTCTTGGTGTCATAGTCGTGCGGGTCGATCTTCGGCCGGAGCTTCATCTCCTTGATGACCGTGTGCGCCTGGTTCTTGCGCGCCTCACGGGCCTTCATGGCCGACTCGTACTTGAACTTGCCGTAGTCCATGAGCTTGCACACCGGCGGCCGGGCGGTCGCCGCGACCTCGACCAGGTCGAGGTCGTACTCCTGCGCGAGCTCCAGCGCCTTGGCAAGCGGCACGATGCCGACCTGCTCGCCGCTGGGACCGACGAGTCGCACCTCGGGGACGCGAATCCGGTCGTTGATGCGGGGCTCGGTGCTGATGGGGCCTCCTCGGTTGCACCTTCTGCGATGCGGCCGTCGGACGGCGGTCGCACGTAGTGGACTCGACCACTGGGCGGGGCTTCATTCGTGCTGCGCTGTCCGGCTCCGTACACCGCCACACGAAAAAAGCCCCGCTCGGTACAAGCGGGGCTCCACACAACCGGGGGCTGCGCCCGGTGAGGGGCGCTGCGGCGACTCGGCGCCAGGGGCGCCCGTCGCGGACCGGGACCCGTCGGCCGCGAGGCCGACAAGGTGGGAGACTTTCGCGGTTGCCCTCTCGGGCCTCCTCAGTGGAGCCTCCACTTGCTGGCCGAGTGCCCATACGGGATCCCGGCCGGTCAGTCTCGAAGCTTACAGCGTCACGCCGTCGAACGCTATTCCGCCCCGGCGCGGGCCCCCTTGTACGCTCCACGTGTACCCACACGGCACAACGGAACGAGCCACCCTTGAGCAGCGAGCCCACCCAGAGCCCCGGCGCGGACGACGACGCGATCGGCTTCGACGACCTCACCCGCGACATCGCCGAGGTCCCGGCCGTCGAGGTGATCACCACCGTCGCTGTGCACCTGATGAGCGCCGCCGCGGTCAAGTGCGGTCTCGCCGAGGGCGGCGACAAGGACAAGGACCTGGACGAGGCCCGCAAGCTGATCACCGCGCTCGCCGGGCTGGTCACCGCCGGCGCCCCGGAGATCAGCAACTTCCACGCCGCGCCGCTGCGGGACGGGCTGCGCTCGCTCCAGCTCGCGTTCCGCGAGGCGTCCGTCGTCCCGGACGCGCCGGGCGCGGGGCCGGGCGAGAAGTTCACCGGGCCGGTCTACTCCTGAAATCGGACGTGAGAAAGGAGCGGCACACGGGTGCCGCTCCTTTCCCACGTCTACTACCGCTTGTAGAGCGGCTCCCCCGGCAGCTCCGCGCCGGCCGGCAGCACCGCGAGGTCCAGCCCCCGGTCCAGCCGCACCCGCAGCACCGGGTCGGCGGCCACGGCCTGTCCGACCCGCTGGGCGGCCGCCTGCAGCCCGGCCTGGTCCAGTGCCGGGTCGAAGACCACCGCGAGCACCCCGTCCGAGTCCTCCGAGGCCGCCAGCAGCCCGGTGACCACCTGCGGCTCGGCCGCCAGCAGCCCGCGGACCGCCTCGCGCACCTCCGGGTCCCGGACCGGCGGCAGGAACGCGCGGTTCTCCGCCAGCGCCCGCAGCCGGGCACCGCTCAGCAGGAACGGCACCGGCCCGGCCGGGTCGATCAGCAGGGTGTCGGCGCGCTCCGAGAAGGCCACCATCGCGGCCTGCGGGGCCGCGGTCGGCGCCGGGCGGGCGTCGGCGCGCCAGCGGGCGAGCGACTCCAGCGACGTGAAGGCCGGCAGCGCGCGGCGCCCGTCCGGGGCCTCCAGCACCGGGACGGCCATGTCGCTGGTCTTCTCGTGCCGGTGCCCGTTCGCGTCCACCTCGACCTCGCCGAGGATCGCGACGATCGGGACCATCAGCCGGGTGGGGGTCAGCGCCGCCAGCACCTCCGGCTCGGCCGCGCGGTCCCGCGACCAGCGGGCGAGGGCCTCGGTGAGCGCCTGGTCGGCGGTGCCGTCGTCGTCGGAGAAGCCGGGATTCGGGATGCTCTTGCCGACGAACGCCGGGTTGGAGAAGTCTTTGCGGTCCACCCGCCCGACCCTATGCCACCGCGCGCGAGCGGCCCCATTTCCCTGCACGCTCCCCGCGCACGGGGCCTACCCACCGGTAGCGCGGTGTGGCACCCTGCGGCCATGGTGATCCTCGACGCGCCCGCGACCGCACCCGCCCCGGTCTCCGACCGCCTCCGGTACGACCGCGCCACCGCCCACCTGGACGGGCCGGTGGCCGTCGTGGACCTCGCCGCGTTCGACGCGAACGCCGCCGACCTGGTCCGCCGGGCCGGCGGCAAGCCGATCCGGCTGGCCAGCAAGTCGATCCGCTGCCGGGCGCTGCTGGAACGGGCGCTGGCCGTGGACGGCTTCCTCGGGGTGATGAGCTTCACCCTGGACGAGTCGCTCTGGCTGGCCCGCACCGGCGTCCGCGACATCCTGCTCGCCTACCCCTCCGCCGACCGGGCCGGCTTCACCGAGCTGACCGCCGACCCGGAGGCCGCCCGCGAGATCACCGTCGTCCTGGACGACCCGGCCCAGCTGGACCTGATCGACGCGGCCCGCGGCGGCGACGCCGAGGTGCGGGTCTGCCTGGAGCTGGACACCTCGCTGCAACTGCTCGGCGGCCGGGTCCGGGTGGGCGCCCGGCGCTCGCCGCTGCGCACCCCCGAGGACCTCGGCGCCTTCGCCGAACTCGTCCAGCGCCGCCGGGGCTTCCGGGTGGTCGGCCTGATGGCGTACGAGGGGCACGTCGCCGGGGTGGGCGACCGGGTGCCCGGACGGCCGGTGCGCTCGCAGCTGATCCGGCTGATGCAGGCCAGGTCCCGGACCGAGCTGGCCGAGCGGCGCGCGGCGGCGGTCCGACGGCTGCGGCGGGTGGCCGACCTGGAATTCGTCAACGGCGGCGGCACCGGCAGCGTGGAGTCCACCGTGGCCGAGCGCGCCGTCACCGAGGTGGCGGCCGGCTCCGGGCTGTACCAGCCGGGGTTGTTCGACAACTACCGCTCCTTCCGGGGCCGCCCGGCGGCGCTGTTCGGCCAGCCGGTGGTGCGCCGCCCCGGCCTCGGCGTGGTGACCGTGCTCGGCGGCGGCTACCCGGCCTCCGGCGCGGCCGGCCCGGACCGCTCGCCGGTGCCGTACCTGCCGGCCGGGCTGCGCTACGACCCGATGGAGGGCGCCGGGGAGGTGCAGACCCCGCTGCTCGGCTCGGCCGCGGACGACCTGCTGATCGGCGACCGGGTCTGGTTCCGGCACGCCAAGGCGGGCGAGCTGTGCGAGCGCTTCGCCGAGCTGCACCTGGTCGAGGGCGACCGGGTCGTGCGGACGGTGCCGACGTACCGGGGCGAGGGGAAGACGTTCCTCTGACGCTTCGTCCGCCTTTGCCCTACCGTGGTGGCGACACTGCGAACGTGAAGGGGGCGGCATGGACGCCGAGCTCGTGCAGGAGATGGTGAGGTCCGGGGCGACCTCGGTGGCCGGACTGATGGCCACGGCCGCCTGGAACCAGGCCAGTTCGCGGATCGCCCGGCTGTTCGGGCGCGGCGAGCGGGACGAGGAGGCGAGCGCCGAGCTGGAGGTGATCCGCGCCGAGGTGCTGGAGGCCGACGGCGACGAGGAGGTCCTGGCCGACCAGGCCGCCGCCCTTCGCAACCGGCTGCGCGCGCTGTTCCGGACGAACCCGCAGGCGGCCGAGGAACTCTTCGACATCCTCAGGGAGTTCCTGCCCGGGCAGTTCGAGAAGGCGCCCGGCGGGACCTACATCATCAACACCATCAGCGGCAGCTCGACCGTCAACAGCGATCTCGTGATCCAGGCCGGCATCATCCACGACATGCGGCACTGACCTTTCCGGAGCCTTAACGGGGCCCGATGGAACGGCTAACCACGGCCGTCCGTCGGGCCTTTGTCCTGCTCGTGGGCCTACAGTCCGTCAACAAGCACAGTACGCGCGGCTATTGCCTTCTGGTCCAGACCAATCCTACGCTCTGGCCGGGAGCCGCGCGCCGGGCCGGCGGCTCCCGAACGGGCAGGCGTGCCCGTTCCCCCACGCACGCCCGGAACGACGGTCAAGGAGTCCCCACCCCATGTCCATCAAGCGAAGTGCCCTGTCCGTCGGCGTGATCGGCGCCGCGGTCCTCGCGGTGGCCGGTGCCACCGCCGGCACCGCCAGCGCCCACGGCACGATGACCAACCCCGTGAGCCGGGTCGCCGCCTGCTACGCCGAGGGTCCCGAGCACCCGGTGTCCCAGATCTGCAAGGACCTCGTCGCCGCGAGCGGCACCCAGCCGCTGTACGACTGGAACGAGGTCAACATCGCCAACGCCAACGGCAACCACCAGGCGCTGATCCCGGACGGCAAGCTCTGCTCGGCCAACCGCGACAAGTACGCGGCGCTGGACTGGCCGCGCACCGACTGGCCGGCCACGGCGGTGAAGTCCGGCGCCTTCACCTTCCAGTTCCGCACCACCGCGCCGCACGTCGGCACCCAGACCGTCTACATCACCAAGGCGGGCTACGACCCCACCAAGCCGCTGAAGTGGTCGGACCTCGACCCGACCCCGGTGGCCAAGGTGCAGGTCGACCGCAACGCCGTCAACGGCTCCTACAGCTACTCCGGCACCCTGCCGCAGCGCACCGGCCGCCAGGTGCTGTACACGGTGTGGCAGCGCAGCGACAGCCCGGAGGCCTTCTACGCCTGCTCCGACGTCGACTTCGGCGCCTCCGCCACCGCCGCGTCGGCGCTCACCGCCCAGGCCCCGGCCGCGCCCAGCGACGCCCAGATCGCGGCCGACGCCGCCAAGTCCACGGTCGCCCACCACGGCCACGGCGGGGACCCGGACTCCCCGGCCGGCCAGGTGATCCCGACCGCCTCGGCGGCCGTGGGCGGTACCTCGGCCACCGGTCCGCTGCTGCTGTCTGTTTAAGACTTGTTCGTGGTCTGG
>NZ_JBHVET010000531.1:0-6168 GCF_042802135.1 Kitasatospora sp. NPDC057512 | reverse complement strand
GGTGTAATGGGGCGCGTTGCCGCCCCCTCCGGGAAGGGACCCATGCACGAGATGTCGATCGCCGAAGCCGTCGTCGAGCAGGTGGAGACGGCCGCGCGCGAACACGGGGCCCCCGGGGTGGCACGGGTGCGGCTGCGGGTGGGCGAGTTGGCCGGCGTGGTGCCCGAGGCCCTCGACTTCTGCTTCGAACTCGCCTGCGCCGGAACGCTGGTGGCGGGCGCGGCGCTGGACACCGAGTCCGTGGCGGCCCGGGCCCGCTGCGCCCCCTGCGCGGTCGAGTGGGCGGTCGGCATGCCGCCGGACCTCGGCTGCCCGAGCTGCTCCGGCGGTGGCGGCGTGGAGCTGCTGTCCGGCCGCGAGCTGCAGATCCTCGACGTCGAGTGGGCCGGGAACGCTGACGTCCGGGCCGAACAGAAAGGCTGATGCCGATGTGCCGCACGGTCGACCTCCGTCAGGCGGTCCTCGCCCGCAACGACGACAGCGCCCGCGGGCTGCGGGCGGCGCTGGCCGCGCGGGGGACGGTCGCGGTGAACCTGCTGTCCAGCCCCGGCAGCGGCAAGACCGCGCTGCTGGAGGCCGAGTTGGGGCTCGCCCGGCGGCGCGGGGTGGCGGTCGCCGCGCTGACCGCCGACCTCGCCACCGAGAACGACGCGCGCCGGCTGGCCCGCTCGGGCGCCCCGGTGAAGCAGGTGCTCACCGACGGGCTCTGCCACCTGGAGGCGCGGATGCTCGCCGGGCACCTGGACGGCTGGCTGCCGGACGACTGCCGGCTGCTGTTCGTGGAGAACGTCGGCAACCTGGTCTGCCCGGCCTCCTACGACCTCGGCGAGACGCTGCGGGTGGTGCTGGCCTCGGTGACCGAGGGCGAGGACAAGCCGCTCAAGTACCCGACGGCCTTCGGGCTGGCCAACCTGGTGCTGGTGACCAAGGCCGACCTCGCCGCGGCGGCCGAGTTCGACAAGGCCGCGTTCCTGGCCAACGTCCAGCGGGTCAACCCCGGGGTGGAGGTGCTGAACACCTCGGCCCGGACGGGCCAGGGCGTCGGGGCGCTGCTGGACCGGGCGCTGGGCGTCCTGGCCGGGGCGCGGCCGCACCGGCCGGTGATGGCCGCGGCGGCGCCGCACGACCACGGGCACGACCACCGGCACGATCACGGGCGCGATCACGACCATGGGCACGGCCACGACCACGCGCACGAGCACGGCCACGGCCACTCCGCCGTGGGGGAGCGCGCGTGACGGCCGCCCACCCCGGGCTCGACCGCGAGCGGCGGCGGGTCGCCGTCCGCGGCCTGGTGCAGGGGGTCGGCTTCCGGCCGTTCGTCCACACGCTGGCCGGCGAACTCGGACTGGCCGGCACCGTCACCAACACCGGCGAGGGCGTCCTGGTCGAGGTCGAGGGCAGCCCGGAGGCCCTGGACGCCTTCTGCCGGCGGGTGGCCGGCGACGCGCCGCCGCTCGCCCAGGTGTACGCGGTCGAGCACGCGCCGCTCGCCGCCACCGGCGCCACCGGCTTCCGCATCGTCCCGTCCCGCCCCGACGGCCCCCGCGCCACCCTGATCCCGCCCGACACCGCCGTCTGCGCCGACTGCCTGGCCGAACTCGCCGATCCGGCCGACCGCCGCCACCGGCACCCGTTCATCAGCTGCACCAACTGCGGCCCCCGGCACACCATCGTCACCGGCCTGCCGTACGACCGGGCCAACACCACCATGGCCGGCTTCCCGCTGTGCCCGGACTGCGCCCGGGAGTACGCCGACCCCGCCGACCGCCGCTTCCACGCCCAGCCCGTCGCCTGCCACGCCTGCGGGCCCCGGCTCGCGCTGACCGTGCCCGGGCGCCCCGGCCTGGGTGGGGAGCAGGCCCTGGCGGAGGCCCGGCGGCTGCTGGCCGACGGCGCGGTCCTCGCCGTCAAGGGCATCGGCGGCTACCACCTCGCCTGCGACGCGCGCGACGCCACCGCCGTCGCCCTGCTGCGCCGGCGCAAGCGGCGCGGCCGCAAGCCCTTCGCCGTGATGGCCCGCGACCTCGCCACCGTCGAGGGCCTGCTGCCCGTCGGCCCGGTCGAGCGGGAACTGCTCACCGGGCCGGTGCGGCCGATCGTCCTGCTGCGCCGCACGGGTCTGCCGGTGCCCGAGGGCGTGGCCCCGGGCAGCCCCGACCTCGGGGTGATGCTCCCGTACACGCCGCTGCACCACCTGCTGCTCGCCGCCCCCGGGCCGGACCTGCTGGTGATGACCAGCGCCAACCTCTCCGGCGAGCCGATCGTCACCGAGGACCGGGACGCGCTGGAGCGGCTCGCCCCGCTCGTCGACGGCTGGCTCGGCCACGACCGGCCGATCCACGTGCCCTGCGAGGACTCGGTGGTGCGGGTGGTGGACGGCGAGCAGCTGCCGCTGCGCCGCTCGCGCGGGTACGCCCCACTGCCCGTCCCGCTGCCGGTGCCCGTCCGCCCGGCGCTGGCGGTCGGCGGCGACCTGAAGAACACCTTCGCGCTGGCCCGGGACGGCTACGCCTGGCTGTCCGGCCACATCGGCGACATGGACGACCTGGCCACCCTGCGGGCCTTCGACCGGGCGGTCGAGCAACTCGGCACGGTCAGCGGGGTACGGCCCGAACTCCTGGTCGCCGACCGGCACCCCGGCTACCGCTCGCTCCGGCACGCCGAGCGGATGGCCACCGGCCGGCCGGTGCACCGGGTGCAGCACCACCACGCCCACATCGCCGCGGTGATGGCCGAGCACGGACTGGACGGCAGCCGCCCGGTGCTCGGGGTGGCCTTCGACGGCACCGGCTACGGCGCGGACGGCGCGGTCTGGGGCGGCGAGGTGCTGCTGGCCGACTACGACGGGTTCCGCCGCCTCGCCCACCTCGGGTACGTGCCGCTGCCGGGCGGGGACGCGGCCGTCGAGCGCCCGTACCGGACGGCGCTGGCCCACCTGCGCGCGGCCGGGCTGCCCTGGCTGCCGGAACTGCCACCGGTCCGGGCCTGCGGAGAGGCGGAACTCGGGCTTCTGGAGCGGCAGTTGGAGCGGCGACTGAACAGCCTGCCGAGCTCCAGCATGGGGCGGCTCTTCGACGCGGTGTCCTCGCTCGCCGGGGTCTGTCACCGGGCCGGGTACGAGGCCCAGGCGGCGATCGAACTGGAGGCGGCGGCCTGCGAGTTCGGCTACGCGGTCGGGCTGTCGGCGCGGGCGGACGGCGGCTACGCGTTCGGGCTGTCGGCGCGGGCCGGCGGCTGGACCGCCGACCCCGGGCCGGTGCTGGCCGCCGTGGTGGCCGACGTGACCGCGGGCGCCCCCGCGGGCCTGGTCGCCGCCCGCTTCCACGGGGCGGTGGTCGACCTGGTCCGGCGGAGCTGCGCGGCCGTCCGGGACCGGTACGGCACCACCACGGTGGCGCTCAGCGGCGGGGTCTTCGCCAACGCGCTGCTCTCCTCGGCCTGCGCGAGCGGCCTCGGGGAGGACGGATTCACGGTACTGCGGCACCGCCGGGTGCCGCCCAACGACGGTGGTCTGGCGCTCGGCCAGCTGATGGTGGCCGCCCGGTCGGCGGCCGCCCGGGAGGAGTGAGAGCGGATGTGCCTGGCTGTGCCCGGCAGGGTGACGGAGATCGGGGAGCGGGACGGGGCGAGGATGGCGGTGATGGACTTCGGCGGCGTGGTCAAGGACGTGTGCCTGGAGTACCTGCCGGACCTGGCGGTGGGGGACTACGCGATCGTTCACGTGGGCTTCGCGCTGCAGCGCCTGGACGAGGGTTCGGCCCGGCGCACCCTCGCCCTCTTCGAGGAACTCGGGCTGTTGCAGGAGGAGTTCGGCGATCCCTGGGAGGCCGCCGGGGCGGCGGCGGGCTCTGGGACCGAGGCTGAGGAGGCCGGACGGTGAAGTACCTGGAGGAGTTCCGCAACCCCGAGCTGGCCGCCGGGCTGCTCGCCGACATCAGGGCGACGGTCACCCGGCCGTGGGCGCTGATGGAGGTCTGCGGCGGTCAGACGCACAGCATCATCCGGCACGCCATCGACCAACTCCTGCCCGAGGAGGTCGAGTTGATCCACGGTCCGGGCTGCCCGGTGTGCGTCACCCCGCTGGAGACGATCGACCGGGCACTGGCGATCGCGGCCCGGCCGGGGGTGGTCTTCTGCTCCTTCGGCGACATGCTGCGGGTGCCCGGCACCGACCGGGACCTGTTCCGGGTCCGCGGCGAGGGCGGCGACGTCCGGGTGGTGTACTCGCCGCTGGACGCCCTGCGGATCGCCCGGGAGAACCCGGACCGGGAGGTGGTCTTCTTCGGCATCGGCTTCGAGACCACCGCCCCGCCGAACGCCATGGCCGTCCACCTGGCCAGCAAGCAGCGGCTGCGCAACTTCAGCATGCTGGTCTCGCACGTCCGGGTGCCGCCCGCGATCGAGGCGATCATGGACTCGCCGGACTGCCGGGTCCAGGGCTTCCTCGCCGCCGGGCACGTGTGCAGCGTGATGGGCACCGCCGAGTACCCGGCGCTGGCCGAACGCCACCGGGTGCCGATCGTCGTCACCGGCTTCGAACCGCTGGACATCCTGGAGGGCATCCGGCGCACCGTACGGCAGTTGGAGCGCGGGGAGCACACCGTCGACAACGCCTACCCGCGGGCCGTCCGCCCCGAGGGCAACCCGGCGGCCCGCGCCATGCTGGAGGACGTCTTCGAGGTTGCCGACCGCCCCTGGCGGGGCATCGGGGTGATCCCGCGCAGCGGCTGGCGGCTCTCGCCGCGCTACCGCGACCACGACGCCGAGCACCGCTTCGACGTCGGCGGGATCACCACCCGCGAACCCGCCGCGTGCCGCAGCGGCGAGGTGCTGCAGGGGCTGCTGAAGCCCCACCAGTGCGAGGCCTTCGGCACCGTCTGCACACCGCGCACGCCGCTCGGCGCCACGATGGTGTCCAGCGAGGGGGCGTGCGCGGCGTACTACCTGTACCGGCGGCTGGGCGTGCCGGGGACGTCCGTCCGGGGCCAGGACGCCCAGGTACTCCAGGAGCTTCAGGAGCCGCAGGAGGCGGGTCGCGTTGGCTGACACCGAACTGCTGAGTGGCCCGGGGGTGGATCCGGGCACCGGGCGGCCCGACTTCTCCGGCTGGAGCTGTCCGCTGCCGCTGCGCGACCACCCCCGGGTGGTGATGGGCCACGGCGGCGGCGGGGCGATGTCCGCCGAGCTGGTGGAGAACCTGTTCGCGCCGGCCTTCGGCGGCCCCGTGCTCGCCGGGCTCGGCGACTCCGCCGTGCTGGAGCTGGGCGGCGCCCGGCTCGCCTTCTCCACCGACTCCTACGTGGTGCGGCCGCTGTTCTTCCCCGGCGGCTGCATCGGCGACCTCGCGGTCAACGGCACGGTCAACGACCTCGCGATGAGCGGGGCCCGGGCGGCCTACCTGTCCTGCGGCTTCATCCTGGAGGAGGGGGTGGAGATGGCCGTGGTGGACCGGGTCGCCCGGGCGCTCGGCGCCGCCGCCCGTACCGCCGGGGTCGAGATCGCCACCGGGGACACCAAGGTGGTCGAGGCCGGACACGGGGACGGCGTCTACCTGAACACCGCCGGCATCGGGATCGTCCCGGCCGGGGTCGACATCCGGCCGCAGCGCGCCCGCCCCGGCGACGTGGTGATCGTCAGCGGGCCGATCGGGCTGCACGGGGTGGCGATCATGAGCGTCCGGGAGGGCCTGGAGTTCGGGGTCGAGGTGCGCAGCGACAGCGCGGCGCTCGGCGGCCTGGTCGAGGCGATGCTCGCGGCCACCGCCGACCTGCACGTGCTGCGCGACCCCACCCGGGGCGGCCTGGCCGCGGCGCTCAACGAGATCGCCGTCGCGGCCGGGGTGGGCGTGGTGCTCAGCGAACGCGCCGTCCCCGTCCCGGAGCCGGTGGCCAACGCCTGCTCCGTGCTGGGCCTGGACCCGATGTACATCGCCAACGAGGGCCGGCTGGTCGCCTTCGTCCCGCGCGGCTCGGCGGACGCGGTGCTCGCGGCCATGCGCGCCCACCCGCTCGGCGCGGAGGCGGTGGTGATCGGCGAGTGCGTCGAGGAGCACCCGGGGATGGTCGTCGCCCGGACCGGCTTCGGCGGCACCCGGGTGGTCGACCTGCCGATGGGCGAACAGCTGCCGCGGATCTGCTGAGGGCGCGTACGCCGCCGCCCCGGGAG
>NZ_JBHVET010000530.1:0-6185 GCF_042802135.1 Kitasatospora sp. NPDC057512 | reverse complement strand
CGCCGACGCCGATCCAGACCAGCACCCCGCCGGGCAGCAGGGCGCGCAGCCCGGTGTTGATCTCGGTCAGTTCCAGGCAGGCGGCCGTGCAGCGGTCGCACTCCCTGAGGTGCCGGCCGACCTCCGCCGAGGCCCGCTTGCGCAGCGAGCCGCGCGCGTACGCGCCGAGCCGGTTGGCGTACGCCTCGCAGGCGCTGTCCTGGCTGCCCGAGACGTGTGCCTGGAGGAACCCGGCGGCGAGCCGGTCGCGGGCCCGGTGGGCCTGGACGGCGGTGGCGTTGGCGGTCTTGCCGAGCATCACCGCGACGGTCTTCGGGGACTCCCGCTCGACCTCGGTGTGCCAGAGCACCATCCGGTCGTCCTCGGGCAGTTCGGCGTAGGCCTGCATGACCATCCGCTGGTCGGCCATCGCCATCGCCCAGGCGTCGGCGCCCGGGTCGGCGAGGTCGAAGTCGACCACGGCGGCCGAGGTCTGCGCGAACACGGCGAAGTCGTCCACGAGTTGCTCGCGCCGCTCGCTGCGGTGCCAGGCGGCGGCGACGTTGCGCACGGCGGTCAGCAGGTACGCGCGGACGGCGAACTCGGGGCCCTTGCCCGCCCGCAGCGCCTGCAGGGTGCGGGCGAACACCTCGCCCGCGAGGTCCTCGGCGGTGAAGCTGTCCCGGCAGCAGGTGCGGGCGTAGCGGCGCACCGAGTCGGCGTGTCGGCGGTAGATCTCCTCGTACGCGGTGTCGTCGCCGGCCCGCACCCGGGCGGTCAACTCGGAGTCGGAGGCCGGGCGCTCGCCGTCCACCGGGTCGGCGGGGGCGGGCACGGTCGGCCGGGCGGTGCGGCCGTCGCCGGTGAACGGTTCGCCGACGAACGCCTCGGGAGCGACACCGCCCCGGCCCGCCGGGGCCTGCCCGGGCACCCGGCCCGGGGGCAGTGCGGCGGCGGAGGCGGAGAGCGTCTCGCGGCTGGGCATCCCGGCCTGGTCGGGGACGTGTCCGGCGGCCGAACCCGCTGCGGTGCCCGGCACTTGGGCCGTCCCGCCGGCGCTGCCGAGACTGCAGGGGCCCGCGGCGGACCCCTCGGCGGTCTCACCGGAGCGGCCCCCGAAGTCGAGGCCGTACCCGTAGTCGTTCTGTTCCTCGGCGCTCACAACGGACCCCAGATTCCACGACAGCCCCCGTAGTGTGGCAGGGCGCGCGGGAGTGCGTAGGCGCACGGTTCCCCGGCGTACGGCGCCGACGGCGCGCGAACGGCGCGCATCGGGACATTGGCTCCAACCACGGGCAAAGGATGGCATAGCGCAGGGATCGGCGGTAGCCGGACCGGTCGCCTTCCACTCCTCCGAGGGGCCGTCGCGGGGGCGTTCGCCCAGCGTGCCGCGGTGGGGTGTGCGACTCCCGCACCCCGGCGCGCGCACTCGTGTCGCGCGCCGGTCCTCCTCCCAACTCCCGTGCCCGTCCGGCGTGGCGGCCCGGCCGGCCGACGGGCGTCAGCGCTCCCGCAGGCCGTCCAGCAGGATCTGCAGCAGCCGGTCCGACGGCCCGGCGGCCGGCTGGCCCTCCGTCTGCGGAGAAATCGGCGAGAAACCGACGGCCGACGGCGCGGAGACCGTCGGCGCGGAGACCGACGGACGGGCCGCGTGCACCGGCACCGAGGCGGTCAGCACCAGCACCACGTCCGACACCGTGACGCCCGGCCGCAGTTCGCCCGCCGCACCGGCCCGCGCCACCAGGGCGGCCAGCAGCTGGAGCAGCAGCCGGGGATCGGCGTCGGCCGCCGACGGCTCGACCGCCCCGCCGGAACGGGCCTCCTCGCCGCGCAGGTCGAAGCGGACCGCGGCCGGCGGCTCCGACGCCCGCTGCTCGGGCACCCGGCCCAGCTCCTCCGCATACCGGAACGCCTCCGGCGGCAGCAGCCGCCCGGCGCCGCTGCTCACCGCGCGGGCCAGGTAGCCGGCCAGCGCCTCCCAGGCGCCGTCACCGCCGTACAGCGACTCCCGCGCCTGCGCGGTCAGCCACGCCACCTCCTCGGCGGCGATCCGCTGGACCAGCACCTCCTTGCTCGGGAAGCGCCGGTAGACGGTGCCGACCCCGACCCCGGCCCGGCGCGCCACCTCCTCCATCGGCGCGCCGTAGCCGAACTCGCCGAACACCTCGCGCGCCGCCCGCAGCACGCTCTCCAGGTTCCGCCGGGCGTCCACCCGAAGCCGGGCCCCCGGCACCGGCACGGCGGCCGGCGCGGGCTCGACCCGGTAGGGGACGGCCGCCCGGGCCAGGCCCGCCGGTGCCGTCCCGCCCTGCGGCGGCAGGTCCACCGGGCCGCGCTGCTCGGGGACCATGCCCGGTCCGACCTGCGACGCACCCGCCCGCCCCAATACCTGCTCCTGATCCATCATCCCAACTCTCCCCCGCAGGCGTCCGAAACCGGACCCTGTCGTCGCCCGCCCCTGCACCCCCCGGTGCAGCTCGGCCCGTCAGAAGTGACCCGATGACCCATGCTCGTGCCGCCCGTCCCGATCCGGTGACCACGGTTCGTGCCGCCGTGCCGGGTCCACGTCCGGCTCGGCGCGTCGGCACCGACCGGGGCCCTGTCCGGGAACTACCCTTCCCCGGATGACCGTCCCCCAGTCGGGTTCTCACGCCAACGCTGGAACTGGCCGTAGTGGCCGCTCCACGGTGCGTCGCCGCCGATTGTCATGGCGACGGCCGCCCCGGTACACAATCCGACCATAGTTCACCACTCTCCGAGGCCGAAAGTGCGTCAGAAAGTCGCCCAGTAAGCACAACTGGCCACGACGGTCACTCGTGTCGCAACCAGCCCCGTACGGACTGTGGACAAGACGACCCCCGCCGGTCCTTCATAGGGGGCGTGATGGGGGACACCCCCGGCCGCGGGGTGGCCGGGACGAAACGTCGCATCGGCAGGAGGCGCACCATCAGGATCCTGATCGCCGGCGGCGGCTGCGCCGGAACGGCCGCCGCACTCCACCTCCAGCGCGCCCTGCGGGAACGGCTGCGGCGCGGCGAGGCGGAGATCACCGTCGTCGAGCCCCAGGCGTACTTCACCTACCACCCGCTGCTGGCCGAGGTGGCGGCCGGCTCGATCGACCCGAGACACGTGGTCGTCCCACTGCGCCGGGTCCTGCCGGACTGCCGGGTGCTCACCGCCCGGATCACCCGGATCGAACACGCCGCCCGGCGCGCCCTGGCCGACGCCGCGGGCCCCGGCGAACCCCCCGCCCCGGTCGAACTCCCTTACGACGTCCTCGTGGTGGCCCCCGGATCGGTCTCCCGCACGGCTCCGGTGCCCGGCCTCGCCGAGCACGGCCTCGGCTTCTCCACCGTCGGCGAGGCGGTGGGCCTGCGCAACCACGTCCTGGAGCAGCTCGACCTCGCCTCCGCCACCCGCGACCCGGCACTGCGGCAGGCCGCGCTCACCTTCGTCTTCGTCGGCGCCGGCTACGCGGGCGTCGGCGCGCTCGCCGAACTGGAGGACATGGCCCGCACCGCCGTGCGCGGCTACCACAACGTCCGCGCCGAGGACCTGCGCTGGGTGCTGGTCGAGGCGACCGGCCGGATCCTCGCCGAGGAGTCGTCCGAGCTCGCCGAGCACACCCTGGGGGAGCTGCGCGAACGCGGGGTCGACATCCGGCTGCGCACCACCCTGGAGTCCGCCGCCGACCGGGTCGTGGCGCTCTCCGACGGCAGCCGCTTCGGTGCCCGCACGCTGGTCTGGACGGCGGGCGTCCGGCCGTCCCCGCTGCTGCGCGAGACCGACCTGCCGCTGGACACGCTCGGCCGGGTGCGGTGTCTGGCGACCCTGCAGGCCGTCGGGCCGGACGGGCGCGCCCTGCCCGGCGTCTGGGCGGCCGGCGACTGCGCCGCCGTGCCGGACCCGAACGCGGACGGCGCCCCCTGCGCCCCCAACGCCCAGCACGCCTTCGCCCAGGCCGAGCTGCTCGCCCGCAACGTCGTGGTGGCCCTGGACGGCGGGCCGCACGCCCCGGGCCTGGCCGGCTACCGGCCCGGCCCCGCCGCCTGCTCGACCTCGCTCGGCCCGCACCGGGCCGTCGCCCACACCCGGCGCGGCGGCAGGCTCACCGGCCGCCGGGCCTGGTGGCTGCACCGGGCCCGGCACCTGCGGCGGCTGCCGACCGCCGAGCGCCGGGTGCGGGTGCTGATGGACTGGGTGCTGGGCGGGGTGTTCTCCCGCGAGGTGGTCTCGCTGGGCGCGATGGAGCACCCGCGTTCGGCCTTCGAGGAGGGGTTCGGCCCGAAGCCCGGACGGCCGTCCGACGCGGGACCGGATGCTCCCCGCTGACCGGGCCCGCCGACCCGGGCCGGCGGCCGACCGGGCGGTGAACCGGCGAGTGGATCAGGGAGTGGATCGGGCGGCCACGCCGGGCGCGCGACTTCCGGAACCGGGCCTCCGCCTGACAGGATCAGCCCGACCTGGTCATTACCCCGTGTGCTGCTGCGCACACAAAAAGTGATGATATGCCTGGAAAACGAGGAAGCGGCCGTCGTTTGAACCTCATGCGCTGGAGCGCCCGGCTCGCCGGAGTCCCCTGGCGTGCCGTCCCGCCCCCCGGGACCGGCACCGAGGACGGTGCACCCTGCCCCGAGGGCGTCGTCGTGCCCGGCCCCCGCGACCCGGCCGGCCCCGCCGCCACCACGGAGCTCCTCGACCCGCACAAGCCGCAGAACCTGCGCGAGGTCCTCAACCGCATCCCCGCCCCGGTCGCCGTCACCTACGGCCCGCTCCACCAGCTCGGCTACGCCAACCGCGCCTACCGCGAACTCTTCGGCGAACGCCCCACCGGCCTGCCCGCCGCGGAGGCGCTCCCCGAACTCGCCACCATGGGCGTCCTGCCCCTGATGGACCAGGTCATCCGCGGCGGCCGCCCGCGCAGCGTCAAGGCCCGCTGCATCCTCGGCCTCACCGGCAACCGCTACTACAACGTCTCCTGCGTCCCGCTCGGCGCGGGGGAGGGCGGCGACGCCCCCGCCGAGGGACCGCCCGCCGGAGTGCTGATCTTCGCCGCCGAGGTCACCGACCAGGTCCTCGCCGCGGCCCGCCTGCGCGAAGCGGAACGCCGCCAGCGCGAGGCCGCTGTCACCCTCCAGCGCAGCCTGCTCCCGCAGAAGCTCGACCAGCCGGCCGGCCTGCGGGTCGCCGCCACCTACCAGCCGGGCGGCGCCGAGGCCGCGGTCGGCGGCGACTGGTACGACGTCATCGCCATCGACGGCGGGCGCACGGCACTCGTCATCGGCGACGTCATGGGCCGCGGCCTGCGCGCCGCCGCCGTCATGGGTCAGCTGCGGACGGCGGTCCGCGCCTACGCCCGCCTCGACCTGCCGCCGCACGAGGTGATGCGCCTGCTCGACGGCCTCGCCATGGAGATCGACGCCAACCAGATCGCCACCTGCACCTACGCCGTCTGGGACCCGCGGCGCCGCACCCTTTCCTACGCCTCCGCAGGACACCTCCCCGTGCTGCTGCGCTGCCCGGACGGCACCATCCTGCGCAGCGAGGAGCAGAACGGCCCGCCGCTCGGCACCGGCGGCGGCCTGCACGTCTCCCACACCCTGCGCCTGCTCCCCGGCACGACCGGCGTCCTCTATACCGACGGACTGGTCGAGCGCCGGGACGAGGACATCGACCAGGGCCTCGACCTCCTGGCCCGCACCCTGACCGGCGCGATCGGCGCCCCCGAGGTGATCTGCGCCCGGCTGCTGCGGGCGATGGGCGTGACCTCCGAGCACGACGACGACGTCGCCGTCCTGGCCTTCCAGCTGCCGGCGGAGGAGGGCACCGAGAATTCGGTTGCGCCGCTTGACTCGGCGACTCCAGAGGTCTAGTGTTCTTCGAGCTGCCTGGCAGGGAGCACCGGACACGCATCTGCGCGGACGGTCCCGCGGTGGCCAATCCTCTGAAACACCACTTTCCGGTTCGTGCCGGTCGTCTGCGCTTTTCGGCGCTGTGACCTGGCGCTTATTCGGCGTGCTCGTTTTATCGGGTTGCGGTCGGATTCGCTTTTCGGAGCGGGGATCGGCTAGAGTTTGAAACGTCGGACAGGGCGTCAAACCCCGGAAGACTCCGGCGAGTTGGATGAACGAAGCCCCGGAAACGGAGCGGAAAACATCTGATAAGCTGGAAACACGAAAGAACGAAGCCCGGAGGGTCCGCTGGAA
>NZ_JBHVET010000529.1:0-6223 GCF_042802135.1 Kitasatospora sp. NPDC057512 | reverse complement strand
CGCGATCGCGGCGGAACGGAACCAATGTGGGGCGAACGGGGAACAGATGAGGAATGGGGCATCCTGGTCCCGGTGCGCGACCGCAGCGGCAGGCCGTATCCAGTGCCGACGAGCCGGTCGGCGCGGCGCGGCGGGAACTACGGAGCGGCCAGGGCCTCCCCGAGGCGGTCATGTGCTGCCCCGGGCAGGAATTGCTGCAGGGCTTCGGCGCGGGTGCGGATCAGTCCGCCGCGGTACGCGGGAGGAAGCTTCTCCCAGACATCGACGGCCTTGTCCACGGCACTGGTGGGGTCGCCGTCGGAGCACAGGCACGTGGCGGCGTCCATCTCCAGGAGCGCCCGGACCATGATCGACGGGGAATGGGTGAGTGCGAGTGCGGCTTCCTGCTCGGCGTAGGCGTCGCGGGTGTGGCCCATGAGGGTGAAGGCCTGGCTCAGGTGCACGTGGTGCTTCTGCATCGGGTAGCCGAACCAGGTGTCGGCAGCCTGGGTTCCGTCCAGACGCTCGGCGATGGCGCGGACGTCGGCGACGGCTCGCAGGGCGCCCTGGTGATCACCGGCGGAGGCGAGGGCGCGGGCGGTGACGGCGGCGGCCAGGGCCGCCGAGGCGGTCGGTGCGTCGCCGCTTTCGGCCCGCGCGCGGGCGGCGAGATTGGCTGCAGCGTTCGAGGCGCCGTAGTTCAGGGGGACCATGGCGTGGCGGGCGAGTACCCAGGCGAGCATCTGCTTGTCACCGGATTCACGGGCGGCCTGCTCGGCGGTGGCGAACCAGCCGTGCGCGTCGCGCTGGTCGCCGCGGTCGTGTTGGATGATCGCGACCAGCCCGGTGATGCCGGCCGCCGTGCGTGCGAGGTCGGTACGGATGCCGGCCGGGTGCGGGCGTCCCAGCACGTCGCGCAGGAGGTTGAGATCGGCCTTCATCTGGCCGAGGACGACGACCGGTGAGCGCCCGTGGTAGCCGCCGCGGTGGCGCTCGAAGGCCCCGTCGAGATAGGCGAGGTCTCCGGCATCGGAGCCGGAGAGTCCCGCGTTGATACCCGTCCGCGCTTCGGCGATGCCGGGTACCGCCGTGATCCCCGTTGCCAGTGCTGCCACACTGAGAAAGCTCCGCCGTTTCACCGCTGTCTCCTCCTCTCCGTCAACGCCGTCAGCATGACGGGTTGCCCTGCGCCAGCGCCTGGAGGCGGTCACTGCCCGGACGATCTCCTGGACCGTCAGCTCGTAGCCTTCGGAGAGCAGCTGGTACCACCGGGGAGTCGGAAGCCGCTTCTCCTTCTCCCACCGCTTCAGGTTTCCCGCGTCGAACGGTTCCCCGTCCTGGAACCGCACCAGGAACAGGGCCTGCTCTTCGCGCGAACGGCCGGTGGCTTCGCGGCGTTTCCGCAGCAGTACGCCGATGCCGTCTGGTGCCATCATGCCTGCTCCCTGCGCATCTGACTGTCCAGTGCCCGAACCTGGCCCCCCTAAGCGGCCCCCGCGAAGAAAATGGCCCCTTCAATGGCGCCAGCGCTTGTGGTGGTTCCAGGAGTTGACTGTCTATCAGTAAGTCGGGCCGTCGAGCGAAGCCTTGGCTTTCCCCGCTCCGGGCTCGTTGACGCCTCCCGTCTGACCCTGCCCCTCGAAGGGTTTCCTCACCATGCGCGTAATCGCCACCGCCTTCTCACCCATGCCTCAGATCACCGCCGACCCGCTCGCCGGCCCGGCACCGCTGCCCGGCACCGCCCCGACCAGCGGTGCGCGCGGTACCGCGCGCGCTGCTCCTGCCGACCGCGACCGCCTCGGGGCGTTCCTCACCGCGTCCTGGGCCGCACTCAACGTCGCCGCCCTCGGTGTGCTTGGACTGCTGGTCCAGCACGCCGAGACCCACCTCGAAGCGGCGGTCCCGACCAGCGCGCCGGACTGGTCCGTCGAGGACGGCCGCCGATGAAGGTCCGTCCACTCACCGTCCCCGGGGCGTTCGCCTTCGAACCGAACACCCGCCACGACGTCCGCGGCGAACTCCAGGAGTTCTTCCGGGAGGGCGTGTTCCGTGCAGCCACCGGCCGGACGTTCCGCCTGGCCCAGGCCAACACCGTCGTGTCCCGCCTCGGCGCTCTCCGTGGCATCAGCGTCGCCACCGCCGACCAGGCCAAGTACCTCACCTGCACCGACGGAGCGGTCCTCGACGCCCTCGTGGACCTGCGCACCGGATCGACCGCCTTCGGCAGCTGGCACCTGGAACACCTCGACGCCGAGCGACGGACCGCGTTGTTCGTGCCGCCCGGCGTCGGGCACGCCACCTTCGCTCTGGCGAACCGCTCCAGCGTCACCTACCTGCTCAGCGAGCTGCACCGTCCCGAGAAGTTCCTGACGATCGACCCGCTCGACGCGGACCTCTCCATCGAGTGGCCGCCCGAGCCCGCCTCCATCGTCGTGGGCAACAGCCTGAGCCTCGCCGAGGCCCTCGGCCGCAACCTGCTGCCCGCCTAATCCGCCTGACCCTCGCCATACCTCACCCAGATTGGTGACTCCCATGGAGAACATCCTCGTCACCGGCGGCGCCGGCTTCATCGGATCGCACTTCGCCCGCCGCCTCATCGACGCCGACGACATCGCCAGGGTGACCGTCCTGGACGCCCTCACCTACGCGGGCAACCTCGGCAACCTCGACGGCATCACCGACTCCAAGAAGTTCACCTTCGTCCAGGGCGACATCCTCGACCGCACCCTGGTGGACGCCCTGATGGAGACCCACGACGCCGTGGTCCACTTCGCCGCCGAGTCCCACGTCGACCGCTCCCTCACCGACGCCGGGAACTTCGTCTCCACCAACGTGCTCGGTACCCAGACGCTCCTCGACTCCGCCCGCCGCATCGGCACGCGCAAGTTCGTCCACATCTCGACCGACGAGGTGTACGGCTCCCTGCCCACCGGAACCGCCTTCGAATCCGACCCGCTGAACCCCACCGTGCCGTACTCGGCGTCCAAGGCCGCCTCCGACATGATCGCCCTGGCCTACCACTCCAGCTACGGCGTGCCGGTGTGTGTGACCCGGTCCTCCAACAACTACGGGCCCCGCCAGTACCCGGAGAAGCTGATCCCGCTGTTCGTCACCAGGTTGCTGGCCGGGGAGAAGGTCACCGTCCACGGCAACGGCGAGCACGTCCGCAACTGGCTGCACGTCACCGACAACTGCGCCGGAGTGGAGCTGGTCCTCCACAAGGGCATCCCTGGACAGGCGTACAACATCGGCGGCGGAACCGACCTGACCACCATCGAGCTGACCGGCATGCTCCTGCGTGCCACCGGAGCCACCTGGAACCAGGTCACCTATGTGCCCGACCGGGCCGCCAACGACATCCGGTACTCCATGGACTGGGGCAAGCTCGCCCAGCTCGGCTACCAGCCCCGGCAGGACCTGGCGGCCGGCATCGCCGAGACCGTCGACTGGTACCGCGGCAACCCCGACTGGTGGCAGAGCGCCACCGCGCGGGCCGCCGCGTGAAAGGCCGCGAGTCGAACACCTCCGACCCGGCGGAGCCCCGCCGCATCCTGGTGACCGGCATCGGCGGGGCCCCTGGCCTCGACCTCGCGCTCACCCTCCTCAAGCTCGGCCACGAGGTCATCGGCACCGACTCCAACCTCCTCGCACCGGGCCTGCTCGCCCCCGGCATCACCGCCCGCACCATCGCCCGCGCCGACAGCCCGTTGTTCGCCGCGGACCTGATGGAGCTGGTGCACGACCTCAAGCCGGACGCCCTGATCTGCTGCGTCGAGAACGAGCTGCCCCAACTGGTCCACCTGCGCGGCCACCTGGAACGCGCCGGAGTGCGAACCTGGCTGCCGCCCGCGGCCACCGTCACCGCTGCGGGCGACAAGTGGGAGTTCCACCAGGCGATGCGCGCCGCGAGGGTGCCCACCCCGCAGACCTGGCTGCCCGATCAGATCGACCAAGCCCCCGAGGGCACCGAGCTGGTCGTCAAGCCGCGCCGCGGCCAAGGTTCCAAGGACGTGCACTTCTGCCGGACCCGCGAACAGGCCCGCGTTCTGTGCGAGCTGGTGCCCACCCCGATCGTCCAGCAGCGCGTCCGGGGTGTGGAGTTCTCCGCCGACTGCCTGACGGACCGCAACGGCCGCACCTCCGCGATCCTGCGACGGCGCCTGATGGTCCAGGCCGGCATGTCGATGGTCGCCGTCACGATCGACGACCCGGAGGCCACCAAGCGGGTCGCCGAGGCGATCCGGGCGATCGGCGCCGTAGGCCCGGGGGACGTCCAGGGCTTCATCACCGAAGGCGCCGACCCGCGCGTGGTCATCACCGAGATCAACGCCCGATTCGCCGCCGGATTCCTGCTCGCCGAGGAAGCCGGAGCCGACCTGGTCCGCCAGACCCTGAACGGCCTCTTCCAGCAGCCCGTCGACCACCGGCGGCTCACCTACCGCGGCGGCGCCTTCCTCACCAAGTACGTCGCCGTGATGTCCACCGAGCCCCGTGCCGTCTCCGGCACGCCCTGACGAAGGAGCACCCGCCTTGGCCTCGACCACCACGCGGCCCCCGGGCGTCGAGCGCAATGCCGCGCCGCTGCTGCACGGCACCGAAGCCGCCGCACTGGCCGCCGTCCTCCCCGGCGGCCAGTGGGGCCACGGCCCGGCCACCGACCAGTTCGAAGCCGGAGTCGCCGACCTGATCGGCGTCACCGACACCGTCGCCGTGAACTCCGGCACCACGGCACTCCACCTCGCTCTGCGCTCGATCGGCATCGGCCCCGGTGACGACGTCGTCCTCCCCTCCCTCACCTTCTGCGCCAGCGTCCAGGCCGTCACCTGGAGCGGCGCCGAACCCCGCTTCGCCGAGATCGACCCCCGCACGCTGGCCGTCACCCCGGACACCGTGCTCGAAGCCCTCACTGCGAACACCCGCGCCGTCATGCCCGTGCTGTACGGCGGCCGGGCCGTGGATCTCACCCCGATCCGCGACCACCTGACCGACCTGGGCATCCAGATCATCGAAGACGCCGCCCACGCCTTCGGCTCCCGCCACCCGGACGGAACCATGGTCGGCGCCGACCCCGCCGTGCTGACCTGCTTCTCGCACGACCCGATCAAGAACCTCACCACCGGCCAGGGCGGCACGATCATCCCCCGCACCCGTGAGGAAGCCGACACCCTCCGCAGCCTGCGCCTGTTCGGCATCGTCCAGTCCAAGGACGCCCGAGCCGCCCTGACCTCCTACGAGGTCCAGGGCCCCGGAATGCGCTTCGACATGTCCCAGCTGAACGCCGCCATCGGCGTCGCCCAGCTGAAGCACTTCCCGCAGACCGCCGCACACCGCCGGCACCTGTGGCGCACCTACCAGGCCGAACTGGCAGGCCTGGACAGCGCCCGCCTGGTCGACGTGGACGTGGTGAACACCGTGCCGTTCAACTGCGTGGTGGTCCTCGACCACCACCGCGACGAGGTCTTCCGCCACCTGCGGGAGCACGGCATCGGCGTCGCCGTGCACTACCCGCCCAACCACACCCAGGCCGCGTTCTCGGCCTGGCACCGGAACCTGCCGGTCACCGAACAGGTCGCCGGCCGGATCCTCGGCCTGCCGTTCCACCCCGCCATGACCCACGACAGCGTCCGCTACACGGTCGCCGCGCTCGCCGACGCGATCAAGGCCGCCGCGTGACCGACACCAAGGAGTCGAAGATGAGCGAGATGTTCCGCCACCCGAAGCGCCACCGCATCCTGGTGGTCTGCCTGGGCAACCACAACCGCTCGCCGCTCGCCGCCGCCGTCCTCGCCCACACCGGCGGGGAGAAGGTCGAGGTCCGCTCGGCCGGACTGCGCGAGCGCCACGTCGGCGGCCCGGCCCACAGCAACGCCATCCGCGCCGCCGAGGACGCCGGGTACGACATCCGCGACCACCGCGCGGTCAAGGTCAACCACCGCATGCTCGACTGGGCCGACAGCGTGCTGGCCATGGACCACGCCGTCCTCGCCGAACTCAAGACCATGACGGACGGAACGCCGGCCGCAGGCAAGCTCGACCTCTACAGCAGCGGCGAAGACGTGCCCGACCCCTGGGAGAGCGACTACGCCGCCTACCAGGGGTGCATGGACACCATCCAGGCCGGCGCCGTCCGGCACCTGCCGGACCAGCAGAACTAGCGGCCCACGACCGACAGCAGTACGTCCACGAGGCGGTCGGCGGCGTCCGGCCGGCCGTGCTCGGCGGCCCGTCGCGCGATGTCCGCGCG
>NZ_JBHVET010000528.1:0-6229 GCF_042802135.1 Kitasatospora sp. NPDC057512 | reverse complement strand
CCCGCGGGGCCGCCGTTCCGCGTTAGATTGTGTCGTACTGACGAAAAGGGGAGAGCGATGGACGAGCAGAGCCGCCAGGGGATCGCCGACGTGGCCGAGGAGTGGGAGGTCCGGGCCGGCGGGACGCCCTTCCAGGGCAAGGTCACCGGGGTCCGCAGCGAGGAGGTCCGGATGCCCGACGGCAGCTGGGCCCGCCGCGACTACCAGACCCACCCCGGCTCGGTCTCGGTGCTCGCCCTGGACGACGAGCAGCGGGTGCTGGTGCTGCGCCAGTACCGCCACCCGGTGCGCCAGCGGCTGTGGGAGCTGCCCGCCGGCCTGCTCGACGTGCCCGGCGAGAACCCGTGGCACGCCGCGCAGCGCGAGCTGTACGAGGAGGCGTACTGCAAGGCCGACACCTGGCGGATCCTCGCCGACTACTACACCTCCCCGGGCGGCACCGACGAGGCGCTGCGGATGTTCCTCGCCACCGACCTGGCGCCGGCCGAGGGCGAGCGCTACGCGGCCCAGGGCGAGGAGCAGGAGATCGAGGTCGCCTGGGTGCCGGTACCGGAGCTGATCCGGCTGATCCAGGCGGGGAAGCTGCACAACCCGACCCTGATCACCGGCACCCTCGCCGTGCACGCCGCGCTCACCGGCCCGGACGGACTGGACGCGCTGCGCCCGGCGGACTCGCCCTGGCCGGCCCGCCCCTTCGAGGCCTGAGTCGGCCGCTCGGGGGACGGCCGGCCGCCGGGCGTTGAGTCGTTGGGGTGATTTGCGGATTCGTACGACCGGATGTCACCTCGGCTGAGCCGGACGGTCGAACTACGCTTCGCAGACAGGGCGCCCGTCCCGGGCCGCCTCCGCTGAACTCCGGAGGCCGGGCACCGGAAGCCGGGTGTCGGATGCCGAGCGCGGGATGACGTCGGGAGTGGCACGGGTGGCGAGGAAGACGGCGACGATGGACCCCGGCCCCGGCGCGCCCGCCGGGGCCGTCCCGGGCCTGGAGCGGCTGCCGGCCGCGCCCGCGCTGTTCGTCGGGCGGCGCGCCGAACTGGCCGCGCTGCGGGCGGCCGCCGCCCGCCCGGCGAGCGGGCGCTGCCCGGTGCTGGTGCTGGCCGGGCGCCCCGGCTCCGGACGGACCGTCCTGGCCGCGCGCTTCGCCCGTACCGTCGCCGCCGACTACCCGGACGGCGTGCTGTTCGTCCGGTTGTCCGCCCCGGACGGCGGCCGGGTGCCGCCCGCCCGGGCCGCCCGGCTGCTGCTGGAGCAGCTCGACCCGCAGACCGCCGTGCCGCTGCCCGGGACGGGCGAGGACGGGCGGGACGAGCCGGGCTGCGTGGCGCTGCGCGAGGCGCTCGTGGGGCTGCGGGTGCTGCTCGTCCTGGACGACGTCCGGGACGCCGGGCAGGTGTGGCCGCTGCTCGCCGACGAGCCCGGCTGCCTGGTGCTCGCCACCACGGCCGGGCCGCTCACCGGGATCGAGGACATCGACCCGGTGATCCTCGGCGGGCTGGACCGGCAGGCCTCCGGCGAGCTGCTGGCCGACCTGGTCGGCGGCACCCGGATCTCCTGCGACCCGGTCGGCGGGGCGGACCTCGCCGAGGCCTGCGCCTCCCGGCCGGCCGCGCTGCGGCTGATGGCGGGGTGGCTGCGCGGGAACCCGAAGATCGCGGTCACGGAGGCGGCGCGCGAGCTCAACCGGGTGGTGGGGGAGGAGACGTCGGCGGTCACGGGGGTCGCGGCGGAGCCGGCCGCGGGTGGTGCGGGCGCCGCGGTTGCTGCGGTGCGGGAGAAGGAGAAGGAGAAGGGGAGGACGCCGAAGAAGAAGGAAGGGGAGCGGGCGGCCAAGGCCTCCGGTGCTCCTTCGGCCGGACCCACCGGAGCCGCCGGGCCGGGCGGGGCCGGGCGGGGCCCCTCGGGGAAGGCGGTCCCGGGGAAGCCGGCGGAGGGCCGGGCCGGTGAGCCCGCCGCGGCGGCCGCCGCGGTGACCGAGTCGGCCGGTGACCCGGCGGCCTGGGTGAAGCCCGGCCCGGAGCCGGCCGAGCCGGTGCCCGTCCCCGACAACGATCCGCTGCTCGGCGCGTTCAGCCTGCTGTACCGCGGGCTGCCGGCCGCCCAGGCGCGGATGCTGCGCACCCTCACCCTGGCCCCGGCGCAGACCGCCGACCCGCGCACCGCCTCCGCCCTGGTCGGCTGCCCGGTGCCGGACGCGGCCGCGACGCTGGCCGCGCTGGCCGAACGGGAGCTGCTCGGCGAGGAGGCGCCGACCGCCGACGGCACCCCGCGCTACCGGGTGCCCGGGCGGCTCTACCCCCGACTGGTCCGGCTGCGCGAGCAGGAGGACCGGCCCACCGAGACCGAGCTCGCCCGGGCCCGGCTGCTGGAGCGGCTGGTCCGGCTCACCGAGTCGGCCCGCGCGCTGCTCGACCCGGCGGCCGGCCCCGGCTCCGGCCAGGACCCGGTGCCCGCCCCGCTGCGGCTGCGCTCGGCCGCGCACGCCCGCGAGTGGCTGCTCGGCGAGCGGGAGCTGCTGCTCGGCGCGGTGGCCGACGCGATCGGCCAGGGCGACCTGGACGGATCGGCCGGGCGGCTGGTCACCGCGCTGCTGCGGGCCCTGCCGCTGACCGGAGCCGCCGCCCCCACCGACCTCTACCGGCTGCACGAGCTGGTGCTGACCGTCGCCGAGCGCAACGGCCGGCCCCGCCGGGCCTCGGCCGCGCTGCTCAACCTGGGCGACCTCCAGGCCTCGGCGGGCCGCTGGGAGCAGGCCGCCGCCCACTACCGGGCCGCCCTGGAGCACGCCCGGAAGGCCGACGACGAACCGCTCTGCGCCCGGGCCCTGGAGAGCGCCGCCAACTGCCACCGGGCGCTCGGCGACGCGGTGCGGGCCGCCGACTGGTACGGCCGGGCGCTCGGCCTGCGGCAGGCGCTCGGGGACCACGCGGCCGAGGCCCGGCTGCTCGCCCGGGTGGCCGAGGCGCACACCGCGCAGCGCCGCTTCGACGAGGCCGACCGGGAGTACCGGGCCGCGCTCGCGGTGCTGCGCCGGCTGGGCGACGAGCGGGGCCTGGAGGCCGTCGGGGGCGCCCTCGCGGACCTGCGGGAACGCGTCGACGCCGGGTGGTGAGGGCCCTTTCGGAGGTATTGTCGGAAGTGCCCGGTTACGACGTCTTTGGTGGGTAAGTCGCAGGGGAAGCCTACGAATCTGCCAATGTGTTCGGAAAATTTATTCACTTTGGAAGGCTGACACGCCGCCTGGGCTTCATTACACTCGAACTCAGTCGCGCAGCGATCCCGGCCCCGGGCTGTCCCGGAGGCTTCCCCACGTGCGCGTCGCCCACCGGTCTTCTCCGGTCGGGACCCCCATGGCAAGAGGACGTGTTTAGCCGTGAAGGTCGGCATCCCCCGCGAGGTCAAGAACCACGAGTACCGCGTGGCCATCACGCCCGCCGGCGTGCATGAGCTGGTCCGCAACGGACACGAGGTCTACATCGAGGACAACGCCGGTGTCGGCTCCTCGATCCCGAACGAGGAGTACGTGGCCGCCGGCGCCACCATCCTCCCCACCGCCGACGAGGTGTGGGCCACCGCCGACCTGCTGCTGAAGGTCAAGGAGCCCATCGCCTCCGAGTACCACCGGCTGCGCAAGGGTCAGACCCTCTTCACGTACCTCCACCTGGCGGCCGACCGGGCCGGCACCGACGCGCTGATCGCCTCGGGCACCACCGCCATCGCGTACGAGACCGTGCAGCTGTCGAACGGCGCGCTGCCGCTGCTCGCCCCGATGTCCGAGGTCGCGGGCCGCCTGGCCCCGCAGGTCGGCTCGTACCACCTGATGCGTCCGGCCGGCGGCCGCGGCACCCTGCCGGGCGGCGTGCCCGGCACCCACCCGGCCAAGGCCGTCGTCATCGGTGGCGGCGTCTCCGGCTGGCACGCGGCCACCATCGCCGTCGGCATGGGTTACGACGTGACCCTGCTGGACCGCGACATCAACAAGCTGCGCGAGGCCGACCGCGTCTTCGGCACCAAGGTCAAGACCATCGTGTCGAACGCCTTCGAGCTGGAGAAGGCCGTCGTGGAGGCCGACCTGGTCGTCGGTGCCGTGCTGATCCCGGGCGCCAAGGCCCCGAAGCTGGTCACCAACGAGCTGGTCTCCCGCATGAAGCCGGGCTCCGTGCTCGTCGACATCGCCATCGACCAGGGCGGCTGCTTCGAGGACTCGCACGCCACCACGCACGACGACCCGACCTTCAAGGTCCACAACTCGGTCTTCTACTGCGTGGCCAACATGCCGGGCGCCGTCCCGAACACCTCCACCTACGCGCTGACCAACGCCACCATGCCGTACGTGCTGGAGCTGGCCAACCGCGGTTGGAAGGACGCGCTGCGCCGCGACGCCGCGCTCGCCAAGGGCCTGAACGTGCACGAGGGCCAGATCACCTTCCCGGCCGTGGCCGAGGCCTTCGGCCTGGAGTCGGTCTCCCTGGAGAGCGTGCTCGCCTGAACCCCCTGACCGCCCGGCGGTCGTTCGCCCCCGACCCGATCCCTTCGGGCCGGGGGCTTCGCCATGCCCGTGAACGGCGGGTGGATCGGGTAGGTCGCTCTGTCGTCAATATCTGTCGGTCACGTCACCCGCCCGCAGAAACGTTGGGGCCGGTGACCCTCTCATCCCTTGACAGCAGCCCGCTCGATAGTCGACACATCCTGCCCACTACCGTGGATTGTGTTGCTGCGAACGCCTTGAACGGCCTAGAGTCGCAAACCGTCGGCATGCTGCCACGCTGACGAATCGACATAGAGTCCTGGATGCCCAAGGAGGTAAGACGACTTGTGAATGAGTCGACAATTGCTCCCGGGGGTGGTCAGCCAGGACTGGCGGCGCTCACCGCCGGCCAGCCGAGTGAGGAGCCCGGGGCCCGGCAGCCCTCCGTGGGCTCGGCCGAGGTCGGCTCGGTCGCACTCCGTACTTTCGAAGCACGCCAGAACACAGCGCAGGTGACCACGGTGACCGATCACGACACCGACTTGGCGGCCTACGGCCTGGCCTACGGCGAGTTCGCCTACGGCGCCTACGACGACCCGGACGCCGAGTACGAGCCGGACCCGGAGTACGCCGCCACGCTGGCCCCCGACGCCGCGCGCCAGCGCCGCGAGCGGGTCGGACCGACCGGCCGCCCGCTGCCGTACTTCCCGATCCCCGCGCCGGTCGCCGAGCACGGCCCCGCCCAGATCATCGCCATGTGCAACCAGAAGGGCGGCGTCGGCAAGACCACGTCGACCATCAACCTGGGCGCGGCGCTGGCCGAGTACGGCCGCCGGGTGCTGCTCGTCGACTTCGACCCGCAGGGCGCGCTCTCGGTCGGCCTCGGCGTCAACCCGATGGAACTCGACGTCACCGTCTACAACCTGCTCATGGAGCGGGGTCTGACGGCCGACGAGGTGCTGCTGAAGACGGCGGTCCCGGGGATGGACCTGCTGCCGTCCAACATCGACCTCTCCGCCGCCGAGGTGCAGCTGGTCAGCGAGGTGGCCCGGGAGTCCGCGCTGGCGCGCGCCCTGAAGCCGCTGCTGCCCGACTACGACTACGTCATCATCGACTGCCAGCCCTCGCTGGGCCTGCTGACGGTCAATGCGCTGACGGCCGCTCACAGCGTGATCGTCCCGCTGGAGTGCGAGTTCTTCGCGCTGCGCGGTGTCGCGCTGCTGACCGAGACCATCGAGAAGGTCTGCGAGCGGCTCAACCCCGACCTGCGCCTGGACGGCATCCTGGCCACCATGTACGACTCGCGCACCGTGCACAGCCGCGAGGTGCTGGCGCGCGTCGTCGAGGCGTTCGGCGAGCACGTCTTCCACACCGTCATCGGGCGGACCGTGCGCTTCCCGGAGACCACCGTCGCCGGCGAGCCCATCACGACGTACGCGACCAACTCGGTCGGTGCCGCCGCCTACCGCCAGCTCGCCAGGGAGGTGCTCGACCGGTGCCGCCCCGCCGAGTGAGTCTCCCGGGTGCCGACGAGCTGTTCCGGACCACGGGAGGGATGGCGCTGTCGCCCTCCCTCGCGCCGCGTCCGGCCGCCGAGGCATCCAGACCGGAGACCGCGCGGACCGTCAACGGACGACAGGACGGTGCCGAGGGCACCGAGCCCGCCCAGGGCGCCCAGGACGACCGGCAGGTGACGCCGGAGCAGCAGGCGGGCGCCTCGGTGCCGGCGCCCGCGCAGCGGTCCGGAGCGGCCGCCGGGCC
>NZ_JBHVET010000527.1:0-6239 GCF_042802135.1 Kitasatospora sp. NPDC057512 | reverse complement strand
ACTTCGCCGCCATGACCGCCATGACCGCCGTGGCCGGCCCCGCCGCCGCGGCAGGGCTCCCGGAACCCGCCGCAGTCGCCGACGGGCCGAAGCTGCTGATGACGATGGCGTTCGTGCTGTGCCTGGACGCCTCGCTGCAGGCGTTCGGGGTGGAGCTGAGCTATCCGACGGTGGCGGTCATCTTCCTGGCGGGCAACGCGCTGGGCTCGGCGGCCCCGACCCCGGGCGGCATCGGCGCGGTGGTTGCGGCTTCTGCTGGCGTGTGTGCAGTTGCGTGGTGGCCCTGCCAGGGGACCCCATGACGGTTCCCCTGGCAGGGTCAGTGGGTCGGACGGATCATCGCGGTCAGCCGGGGCGAGTCCGGCGAGGGTTGCTGCGTGTTGAACGCCTGGTAGCCCCAGGCCTCGTAGAGGCGTTGGACCTTCCCGTCCCCGGCGAGCGGGTTCACCAGCAGTGTGACACGGCTTTCGGGGCGGCCGGCCAGCAGCGCGTCATGGATGCGGCGGGCGGTTCCGGTGCCGCGCCAGGGGGTGCGGACGCCGATCTCCTTGATGGCCAGGGCCGGAGCATCGGTGCATCCGTGGGGGAGGGGCTCGGTCATGCGCTTCCAGTACCGGTCGCCGGACGCGATGGTGTTGCCGTAGGCGTAGCCGACCGGCAGTTCGCCGTCGTAGCCGAGGGCGAGCGCGAAGCCCGGTTCGGCGGCGTGCCGGTCGAGGCGTTCGGCGAACACGTCGACGCGGTAGTTCGGCAGGTGCAGCAGCGGGGCGCGCACGTCGGCGTAGACGTCCAGCAGATCCTGCCGGGCGTCGGGGGTCAGGGTGGTGTGGTGGCGGAGTTCGACGGTCACGCGGTGGCCTCCAGGTGCGCCCGGCCCGCCGGGAGTGCGGTGGTGTGCAGGGGTGGCAGGTCATCGGGGGAGAGGATGCCCGGGGGGTTTCTGGTCGCATTAGGCTGCGGTTGTGATGATCAAGGCTGTGGTGTTCGATGTCGGGGAGTGCCTGGTCGACGAGACCCGGGAGTACGGTACCTGGGCCGACTGGTTGGGTGTGCCGAGGCATACGTTCGTGGCCCAGCTCGGTGCGGTGATCGCGCAGGGGAGGGACTACCGGGAGACGTTCCAGGTCTTCGCCCCCGGCTTCGACCTTTATGAGGAGCGCGAGAAGCGGGCGGCTGTCGGCCGGGCGGAGACCTTCGGTGAGGAGGACCTCTACCCGGATGTCCGGGGTGCTTTCGCTCAACTCCGTGCGGAGGGTCTGTGGTTGGCGATCGCCGGTAACCAGACCGTGCGGTCCGGGGTGATCCTTCGCCGGCTGTTCACGGGCGACGTCGACCTGATCGGCACCTCCGACGACTGGGGCGCGAGCAAGCCGGACCCCGTCTTCTTCGAGCGCGTCGCCGAGGTGGTGCCTGCCGAGCCGCACGAGATCCTCTACGTCGGTGACCGGCTCGACAACGACGTGCTCCCCGCCCGGGCGGCCGGGATGCGGACGGCGTTGATCCGGCGCGGCCCGTGGGGCTGGATCCAGCAGCACGACCCGGCCGCGGAGCAGGCGACGTTCCGGATCGACTCGCTGGCGGAACTCCCGGACCTGATCGCCAAGTTCAACGCTGGAGCGAGCTGAGCGTTGCCGACCAGGAGTAGAGGCGGTCGTCCACACGTCGGACGGCCGCTGTGTCCTGCCACGGGGCGAGCGCCCGTCGGGCTTCGCGCACGCGTTCCATGCCGGTGGCGTACCAGGTGACGGCCAGTTGATCGAGGGCCTGCTCCAGCAGGGCACACGCCTGCTCCGGTCGCCGGGCTGCGGCCTCGACCGACGCGAGGTCGCCGAGTACTACTACGCGCTGCTTGCCGTCGGTCTCCGGGAGTTCGGCGAGCGTCTGCTCCAGCGTGGTGCGGGCTTGCGGGATCAGGCCGGCCCGCAGCTCGGTGTTGCCACGGAACGCGTGCAGGCGGGCGACCGAGAACCAGGTAAACCAATCGGGCGGCAGAACGTCGCTGCCAGCGGCAAGCACGTCCTCGGCGTGCCGCAGCAGAGTGAGCGCGCCGCGATGGTCGCCGCACCGAGTGAGGCACTCGGCCTCGACCGCGTCGAGCCAGGCCAGCACGTCGGCGGATACCGGGGCCCGACGAGCGTACGTGCGGGCAGCATGCATGCGTTCCCGTGCGCCGTTGAGGCGGCCGGCCCAACCGGGCACGAACGCGCTGTGAGCGAGAATCGCGGCACCGAGCAGGTTGTCGTCTGCCTCGCCGGCGGCCTGAAGCGCGCGAACAAAGGTCGCGTCGGCAGCGTCGGGTTGCCGCAGGTCGAAGAACTCAATTCGGCCGAGCAGCAGCAGAGACTCGGCCAGGGCAGTGGCCAGCACCTTGCGGGCCACTCCGTCCGTCTCTCCGAGTAGCACGGTGCCGAGGTCAGTGTGTGCGGCCACTGTAGGGTGCAGCGCGGCTGGGGCCGTGGACAGGTAGAGGCGGCGGTGAGCTTCGGTGACTATGGCGTAGTCGGAGCCAACCGTCCCTGGCTGGCTCCCCTGTGGCCCGTACGGTCGAGGTAGCGCGCCGCGGAGGGCTGTTGACGTTGTGCGGGGTGGGGCCGCAGGTGCGGCAGCGGTCGCAGTGGTGGGCTGGGAACGGTTCCAGGGAGCGCGGAAGCCCAGGTCTTCAATCGGTTGTCGTAGGACGTGGGTTAGGAGGCGCTGGTAGTCCTCCCCAGGCCAAGGAGGGGTGTCGGATTCCCAACGGCGGATCTGGCGCACGCTGACGGAGACACCACGAAGACCAAGTTGTTGGGCGGCCCGGGTGAGGGCGTCGGCCAGGGCCTGCTGGCTGGCGTAGCCGGCGGCTTGCCTGGCTGCTTTGAGCGCGGTGTTGGGCACAGTCTCCTCCGCACATACCGACGATGGCTCAACCCTACGTATCCACAGGCCGCTTTGGGGACTTCTCGGGCATATGACGGACCAATGTGTCCTCTGTGTGTCCCTCAAGAGTCCTCTGAAAGGCCTTCAGGACGTCCTTGTGGCGGACGACGATTAGTCCTGTCACCGACCGGTGTCACCAGACTACTGACAGTAGGTTTCGCGTGCTTGAGGCAGAGCAGCCACCACCCCGGCCCAGCTTCAGGTCAAGGGCTGCACGTATCTGCCGAATGCCAGCTCGGGCGCAGGTGATCTCTCACCGCGTGCGGTCAAGCCGCGACGTCGGCCACTGAGTGATGTCGCGGCCTCCTTTCGTATGCTCCCTCTCTGCTTCTTCCGAGGTACCCCCATGCTCAAAGCCCGCCGGCCCCGCGCGTTCGTCGCGTGCCTCGACTCCCGCATCGAATCCACGCCCCTGGCGCGGTACTTGCTCCGCGCGTACCTCTCCGGGCTGCCGTCCGGTGACCGCTACGCCGACACGGCCGAGCTGCTCCTCGGCGAACTGTTCGCCAATGCAGTCCAGCACTCCGACGGGCCGGACGACTGCCACATCGAGGTTCGCTTCGCCCTCACCGGCTCCCGCCTGCGGCTGGAGGTGCACGACGCCGGTAGCGGCCGTCCGTCCGTCCGTGTCGCCGCGCTCTCGGACGAGCGCGGGCGTGGGATGTTCCTCGTCAACGAGCTCGCGGAGCGCTGGGGTTGCTCCTCACGGCCGGGTGGGATCGGCAAGTTCGTGTGGGTGCTCGTCGCCCCGATCCCCGCGCCCGTCCTCGTCAACGCCTGAAAGATCGAAGCGCCCTCATGCACCTCACGACCCTGGCGCGGCACGCCCTCTCCCGTGGCCGGACGCCCGCCGACACCTACGCGCTCCTCGCCCGCCGTACCCGCAAGCCCCTGCCCTCCGCCCGCGCCGTCTGCCTCGCCCTCGACATCCCGCTCGCGGAGACCGGCCGCCGTCTGGCCGAGTGCTACGACGCTCTCCTTGCCGACCCCCGGCCGGACTCCGAGACGGACACCGGTGAACTCCTCGAAGCCCTCGGGGTCTTCGACGTTCCCAAGTCGCTCACCGACACCGAACTGGCCGTCGTCGAACTCTTCCTGGTCGCCGTCGACGCCATGGGCGGCATCCGTGCTGGCCACCAGCACGGCCTGACCCGCTGGTTCACCACCGGCAACCTGACCACCGCGTACCTCTCGCTCGCCGCCGCCCGGCCCATGCCCCGCACCGGCGACCCCGCCCGCTACTGGGCCGCCCTCGTCACCGCCGGCGAACTCCTCACCACCACCGCCCACTCCGAGACCCGTATCAAGTACGCCCTCGCCCACTGCCGCAGCCGGGCCTCCCGTGCCTGAATCCTGTATAGGGCAGCACGGCCGGATCGGCGGAGCGCGTCCGCTGCCGCAGGCCTGCGAGCAGGGCGAAGGGCAGTTCCGGACGGAGCCGGCAGAGGGCGCGAGGGGACGAGGACAGACGGAAGGCGGGTGCCGCCGTGGTCGGCGGCACCCGCGGGGGAAACCGGTGCGGGCCCCGGTCAGGCCTTGACGAGGACGTAGGTGCCGGTGCCGTCGGCCCTGCCCATGCTGTACTGGCGCAGGGGCTGGCCGTCGGCGTTGCGGTCGTGGCCGACCATGTAGCCGGTGTACTTGTTCTGGACGCCGATCCTGTCGCTGCCCGGGACGTCGCGGTAGAAGTAGAACCGCTGCAGGTCGTCGACCTTGCAGTCGGCCTGCTGCAGGATGGTCCCCTCGGTGGCGGCGGTCGCCTCCGGGACGGCCAGGCACTTGTTGGTCGAGCGGTTGATCAGGATCTGCTCCGCGATGCCGTTCGCCGCCGGGCCGCTGCACAGCTGCCACTGGTCCTGGCCCTGCGGCCAGCCCTGGGCGGCGGGTCGCAGCTGGATGTTGTTGCTGCCCCAGTCCATGAAGCCGGGCGCGGACCAGAACAGCGCGCGGTCGGGCGTGGCGAGCTTGTAGTTGGCCGCGTCGCAGGTGAAGCCGGGCGGCGCGGTGGTGCCGGGGAACCCGGGCCAGTCCTGCTTGACCCCCGCAGCCTCGACTTCAGAAGCCTTGGCCGAAGCAGCCGAAGCAGCCGGAGCAGCCGCATCGGCGCGGAGCGCGCCGGTGCAGCCCAGGATGTCCTGCGCCCGGCGCATGATGCTGTTCGCGGGGACGGCGTCCTCGCAGCGCACCGCGCCCTCCTCCAGGGTGGTGAAGGTGGTGTAGCTGCCCCCGCCCGGGCCCTCGACCCACTTGGTGGCGTACGTGCCGTTGCCCGTGTCGACGCGGTTGCAGTTCAGGCTGCCGTACTGGCCGGTGACCTTCCGCGTCCCCTCGTACAGGGCGTAGTAGCCGGGCTTCTGGAAGTTCCAGGTGATCGACTTCGACTCGGTGCTGGTCGTGGAGGACTCCAGCTTGACGCTCAGCTTCGCGCTCGCCTCGACCTTGGCGAGGGTCGCGATCTCGAAGTTGCCCGTAATGGAGAGGTCGAGGCCGACCGAGACCGTCACCACCGACTGGGTGGTGGCGGTCACCGTCTGGGAGCCCGTCGCGCCGTCGGTGACGTACCAGCCCTTGAAGTGGGTGATCGTCGGGACGACCTGGAGGGACTTGATGAACGGGTAGCGCTTGCCGAGGTCCGCGGCGGTACAGGTGTCGCCGAGCGCGGGGTCCGCCGCCAGGGTGACGGCCGGCCGCGCGGAGTCGGGGGTGGCGGCCGCGGCCGGGGCCAGGGCGGTCATGGTGCCGAGCGCGCAGGCCGCGCCCGCGGCGAGGGCGAGCAGCCCCGTACCCCGGTGGCCGGATGATCGTGAGTGACGCATCGTCGTTCCCCCCTGGCGTCCGGACTCCGCGTCAGGACCGGCGGGAGCCCGGACGGTGGTGTGGTCGTGTGATGGTTCCGGTCGCAAACGAACATAGCGGCGGTGGTGCTGACGGGGCCATGACAGAACAAGTCAACGTGGCCGCCGTGTCGGGGCGGGCCGGAATGGCCGGTTCCCCGGTCGCGCGGGCGGCGGTCGCCCGCCACCGCCGTGGCCGTGCGGTGCGGGACGCGGGCACGCCGGCCGGGCCGGGAGCGGGGGCGGCGGCCGGGCACCGGGGCCGCCCGGGGGCCGGGCGGCCAGCCCCGATCCGACGGAGTGGCACATTCGCCCTCCGGAGCTGTACTTGCCTCCGATCCGGGGTCGGGCCGTCCCCGCCGGTGCGCGGGCGCCCCGGGCCGGAGGGATATCCGGTCACCCCGGCCTGGCCGATGTCCTCCCCTCCGCGCACCACGACGGCCCGGCACGCTGGAACGGTACAGCAGACTGTACGCAGCAGACCAACAC
>NZ_JBHVET010000526.1:0-6246 GCF_042802135.1 Kitasatospora sp. NPDC057512 | reverse complement strand
CACGTGCCCCGCCCGGCGTCGTTCGTCAGATGCCGAACGGTGCGGCGTAGCGGACGGTGCCCGCGGGCAGCGGGTGGCCGTCGTCCAGGGCGAGGGCCATCAGCGCCTCGTCCGGAACCTCGATGCTCAGGCCGATGCCGTGGGCGGAGGCGCGGGTGAAACCGAACCGCGGGTAGTAGTCCGGGTGCCCCAGGACGACGACGTGGCGCTCGCCCAGCTCCCGTGCCGCGTCGAGGGCGGCGCGGACGGCGGCGGAGCCCGCGCCGGTGCGCTGGTACGCGGGGAGCACGGCGCACGGGGCCAGACACAGGGCCGGGACGTCGCCGATGTGGCAGCGGGTCAGCAGGGCGTGGCCGACGGCGGTGCCGTGCTCGGCGGCGTCGTGCGCGCTGATGCCGTGCTCGCCGGTGCCGTGCGCGCCGATGCCGTGCTCGCCGATGCCGTGCGCGCCGGTGCCGAGCTCGGCGGTGGTGACGAGGGACAGACCCTCGATCCAGGAGGGGTCGGCGCGCAGCGCGTCGACGAGGTCGGCCTCGGCGGGCGTTCCGAAGGCGGCGAGGTTGATGTCGCGGATGGTCGGGATGTCGGTGCCGGTCTCGGCACGCGTGATCCAGTTGCGCATGGTGGACGGAGATCCGTTCCTGAGGAGTGTTCGTGCGGGCCCCGCGGGCTCACGCCCCCGGCGGGGCGGGACAGGAGGAGGTCAGGCCGCGGCCCGGGACGTGAGGGAGACCCGGACGCTGCGCATGGCGGCCTTGAGCGCGGTCATCAACCCCACCTCCCTCTTCCTCTGCTCCTGCGTGCTCCTGAACGGCACGTACACGGCACGTACACGGCACGTACTGCGAACGAGTGTACCCGGTCCGCCCGATCAGGCGGGCGGCAGCGGCGGCAGCGGTGCCCCCGGCGGCGGGGTCGAGGACGGGCGGCGGTCGGTGGGGCGGCTCGGCGGGATGACGGGGGCACGGAAGTCGCGCGGGCCGGTCCACAGCGCCGGTACGGCGTCGCTGCGCCGGGCCAGTTCGTACGCCAGCGCCTCGTAGTTGACCCGCCAGCCGTGGAAGTGCGCCCAGGCGTCCTCGACCGGGCGCTCGCGCGGGAACCCGGCCGCGGTGATCATCGCGACGGCGCCCAGGTACTCGGCGTAGGTCAGCCGGATCGGGACGTCCGGGTCCGGGTCCGGTTCGAAGTCGATCCGCAGTGAGCGGCCGATGTCGCGCATCGCGGTGAAGCCGGCCCGGATCACCAGCCGGGCCTCGGGCGGGGCCGAGCGCGGGCAGAGCGCCAGGTGCAGGGCGGCGGCGTCCATCACGGCGATCAGCCCGACCACCCAGCTGCGGTGGGGCTGCGGGGAGCGGAAGGAGAGCAGCACCGGGTAGTTGGAGTGGCTCTCGCCGATGTCGGCGGCCAGCCGCTCCCAGTCCCGGTAGAGCTGGGGGAGCGCGGTCTCGGTGTCCACCAGGGACTGGCGGGCCAGCAGCTCGGGGCCCCAGGCGGGTTCGCCGGCCCGGGACTGCAGCAGGGTCACCTCGGTCTCGCGGCGCTGGTAGGCGGCGTAGAGGGTCGGCAGGTAGGCGATCTGGAGGGCGATGACCAGCGGGCCGCTGGCGGCGGCCAGGAAGTCGATCGCGGAGAGGTGGAGCCGCTCGCCGCTGGCGAAGCCGAGGGTGAACAGGCTGGAACCGGCCTCGCGGACGGACACCGACCAGCTCAGCTCGGAGGTGCCGTGCAGCAGCAGGGTGTAGGCGGTCAGCATGCAGCCGAGCCAGACGCCGAGCATGCCGAGGAGTACCAGCGGCGCCAGCCAGGTGAGCGCCCGGTCCTGCGCGTGGTAGCCGCGGTTCGGCCCGGCGGACAGCCGCAGCAGTGCGCGCAGCACCCGCCAGAGCCGCATCACCAGCGCCGAGTAGAGGCCGCGCGGAACGACCAGCGTGCGCAGGATGCTGCCGATGATCAGCAGGAGCAGCAGCGTGCCGAGCGCGGTCTGGATCATCCTCATGGCGACATTCTGGCGGCACGTCGGGGCTGCCGCGGACCGGGTTCCGCGCGGGCGGGCGTCCGCGGGCTGTTCGTCCACGGTCCGCTGCCCTCCCGCCGGACGCTCACGTCCCACCCGCCGAGCGCAGTATGACCATGATCACACCAAAGCCAGGCATACGTACTGATGTTCCCATCACGTCTATGTGTACGGAGGACCAGCCCACGAGCGAATCGGAGACCGGACTGTGCGTGCTCAGCAAGACGGCGGGGCCGAAGAGGCGGCCGAAGACGTGGCCAAGGAGACCGCCGAGGAGACCGCCGAGGGGACCGCTGAGGGGACCGCCGAGGAGGCCGCCGAGAAGGAGACGCCCGGGCGCCGACGCCGGCGTTTCCTGCCGCGCCCGCGCCCGCACCCCCGGCCGTTACGCGGGTGGCGTCCGTTCCGGGGCCGGCGCCCGTCCCTGCGGATCGACTACCCGCGCCGCGGACGGCGCGGGGTCCGCCGCTGGCTCCCGTCCTGGCGGCAGCTGCTGCTGGTGGCCGGGACGGGCGCGGCGGGGCTGACCGGCTGGCTGCTCTGGTTCTACGCGCACACCGCCGTCCCGGAGGACCTCAACTCCTTCGCCACCCAGCAGAACAACGTCTACTACTGGGCGGACGGCAGCGAGATGGCGCGGATCGGTCCCACCAACCGGCAGGAGGTGCCGCTCGGCCAGGTGCCGGAGCCGGTGCAGTGGGCGGTGCTGGCCGCCGAGAACGAGACCTTCTACAACGACCCGGGCATCTCCGTGACCGGCATCGGGCGCGCCGTCGTCCAGATGGTCACCGGCGGTGAGACCCAGGGCGGCTCCACCATCACCCAGCAGTACGTCAAGAACATCTACCTGAACCAGCGCCAGGACATGTCCCGCAAACTCAGCGAGATCGTCATCGCGATCAAGCTGGACGACCGGATGAGCAAGCAGGACATCCTGGCCGGCTACCTCAACACCAGCTGGTTCGGGCGCGGCAGTTACGGCATCGAGCGCGCCGCGGCGGCGTACTACGGCAAGGACGTCTCCCAGCTCGACCCGAGCGAAGGCGCCTTCCTGGCAGCGCTGTTGAAGGGCGCCGGGCAGTACGACCCGGCGGTCAGCGCGGAGAACCGGGAGCGGGCCGAGGAGCGCTGGTCGTGGATCCTGGACCGGATGGTGGAGGTCGGCAAGCTGTCCGCCGCCGAGCGCGCCAAGTACACCGTGTTCCCCGCGCCCAGGCCGCAGCCGAAGTCGGCGGGGCTGAGCGGCCAGACCGGGTACCTGGTGGACATGGCCCGCGCCTACGTGGAGAGCCACAGCGACATCACCCCGGCCCAGTTCGACCTCGGCGGCCACCAGATCCGCACCACCTTCGAGAAGCCGAGGGTCGACGCCCTGGCCGCCGCCGTGCGGGAGGCCACCGCGGGGATCGACCCGGAGAACCGGGAGGCCGACAAGTTCCTGAAGGTCGGCGCCGCCTCGGTGGCCCCGGACGGCCGGATCGTCGCGCTCTACGGCGGCACCGACTACCTCAAGCAGGGCTTCAACAACGCCAACACCACCACGGTGCCGATCGGTTCGGCCTTCACGCCGGTGGTGTACGCCGCCGGGCTCGGCCAGGGAGTGCAGCGCCAACGGGGCGGCGACCGCACCCCGGTGACGCCCGCCACCCCCTACAACGGCGACGACGGGGTGAACGTGATGACCCCGGAAGGGCCGTACTGGGGACGGGACGGGAAGATCGTCAAGACCGCCAACGATGGCAAGCGGAACTGGGGCACGGTCACCCTGCGGAACGCGGTCGAACAGTCCGTCAACGGGCCGCTGATGCAGCTCGGCATGGACGTCGGTCTGGACCGGGTGCAGAAGACCGCCACCGACCTCGGCCTGCTCCCCAACAGCCTGGGCGAACTCGTCCCCGCCCTCGGCGTCGGCAACTCCACCCCCAGCGCCGTCCGCACCGCCGACGCCTACGCCGCCTTCGCGGCCGGCGGCAGCCACACCGACCCGTACTCTGTCCTCAGGATCTCCCGCAACGGCGTCCAGCTCCCCCTGCGCCTGCCGACCGCCACCCAGGCACTGCCCCCGTCGGTCGCGGCCGAGGTGGACGCGGCGCTCAAGGGCTCCGTCCGCGACGGAGCCGCCAAGCCGGCGGCGGAGGCGGGCCCCGGCCTGGGCGCCAAACCCGGCACCACCGCGGACCGTACGGCAGGGTGGTTCGTCGGCTACAACGGGCAGCTGTCGACGGCGGTCACCATCTTCCGCGCGGACCTGAAGGACATGAAGCTGCTCTCCCTCGAAGGCCTCGGCGGCGCCACCCCGGACACCTCCGACGCCGCCCTCCCGAGCCGCATCTGGAGCACCTACATGAAGTCGGCGGCCCAGTAGGCCGGTCGGCTGCCGGACCCGTGGCCCGCACGGGCCCGGCAGCCCACGCCTGGCCGTTTCGTCGTTCGCGTGGGCGGTTGGGCGCCCGGGCTCGGGCAGGGCTGGTGCATGCCGGTCGGGCCGTGTCCGTACTAGGGTCGTGGTCGGGCCGCAGGCGGTCGTGGGCTCTGAGGGACTGAAGCGGATGCAGCGGATGAAGATGACGTTCGGGCTGTTGGGGCCCCTGACGGTCGCCGTGGACTCCGTGCCGCAGGCGTTGCCGCGGGCCACCGTGCTGCGGGGGCTGCTGGGGGTCCTGCTGCTGGCGGAGGGGGAGCGGCTGTCGGTGGGGCGGCTGCTGGAGCTGGTGTGGGCGGGGCAGGCGGACCGGGTCGGCCGGGGCGCGGTGCACACCGGGATGTCGCGGCTGCGCGGCTGGCTCGGCGGGTTCGGGGACGAGTCGGTGGTGCTGGAGTCGGACGCGCAGGGGTACCGGCTGGTGACCGGGCCGGGCGCGGTGGACCTCGGGCGGTTCCGCGGGCTCGCCGCCGACGGGGATCCGGCCGGGGCGATCGGGCTGCGGCGCGGCCCGGTGCTGGCCGGGCTGGAGCGGGTGAACCGGGAGGACCCGCTGGTGGCCGCCGTGGCGGACGAGGTGCGCGCCACGGTCCTGGCCCTGGCCCGGGCCGTGCGGGCCGACGGGGCGGCCCGGACGGCCGTTCCCGCGCTGACGGCGCTCGCCGAGGAGCACCCGTACGACGAGCCCGTGCAGGCCGCCCTGCTGGAGCTGCTGGCGGCGGACGGGCGGGCGGCGGAGGCGTTGCGCCGCTTCCAGGCGCTGCGCCGGCGGCTGTCCGAGGAACTGGGGATCGAGCCGGGGGAGCAGGTGCAGAGCGTCTTCCTGGCGCTGCTCGCGCACGACCGGGAGGACGCCCGATCCGTCCCGGGGAACTCCCGGGTGCCCTCCCAACTCCCGCGTGACATCCCGGACTTCACCGGCCGCGACGAGCAGGTGCGGCTCGTGCTGGACGCCCTGGCGGCCGGCCGGGTGCCGGTGATCGCCGGGATGGGCGGCATCGGCAAGACGGCGCTGGCCGTCCACAGCGCCCACCGCGCCGCCGTCGACTACCCGGACGGCCGGCTGTACGCGGACCTGCGCGGGGCCGACGAGTCGCCCGCCGACCCGGCCGGCGTGCTGGCCGCCTTCCTGCGCGCCCTCGGTGCGGACCCCCGGGAGATCCCGGCCTCCCTGGAGGAGCGTTCCGCGCTGTACCGCACGCTGCTGGCCGGCCGCCGCACGCTCGTCCTGCTCGACAACGCCGCCGGGGAGCAGCAGATCGGCCCGCTGCTCCCGGGCACGCCGGCGGACCCGGCCGAGCACGGGCCGGACCGTCCGGCCGTCCTGGTCACCAGCCGCGCCGCGCTCACGGCCCTGCCCGGCTCCCGGCTCATCGACCTGCACGAACTCGACGCACCCCACGCCCGGACGCTGCTGCGCCGCATCCTCGGGGACCGCCGGGTCGCCGCCGAGCCGGTGGCCGCCGCCCAGATCGTCGAGCTGTGCGGCGGCATGCCGCTGGCCGTCCGCATCGCCGGGGCCCGCCTGGCCGCCCGGCCGCGCTGGACCCTGGCCCGGCTCGCGCACCTGCTGCGCGACGAACGGCGCCGGCTCGACGAACTGGCCGCGGGGAACCTGGCCGTCCGGGCCGGCTTCGCCGTCGGCTACGCCCGGCTGCCGGAGCCGACCCGCCGTACGTTCCGGCTGCTCGGACTGCTCGACGCGCCCGACTTCGCGCCGTGGGTCGCGGCGGCGGTGGCCGGCATCCTGCCGGAGCAGGCCGAGCGGCAGCTGGAGGAGCTGATCGACGCCCAACTCCTCCAGGAG
>NZ_JBHVET010000525.1:0-6261 GCF_042802135.1 Kitasatospora sp. NPDC057512 | reverse complement strand
GGCTCGGACGCGAAGACCAAGGGCCGCAAGGCCGACACCACCGTCAGCACGGTCGACGGCAAGCACGGCGCCCTGCCCGGCGCGGGCAGCGCCACCGTCGACGTGCCCGGCGAGAAGGGCAGGGCGGTCAAGGCCGGCACGCTGCCGGTCGCCGTCTCCTCGGCCGGCGCGGCGGGCAAGGCGAAGGTCGAGCTGCTCGGCCAGGACGCCGCCGCCAAGGCCGGGATCAACGGCCTGCTGCTGACCGTCTCGGGCGCCGACGAGAACAGCGGCCTGGCCGTCGACTACTCGTCCTTCGCCCAGGCCGCCGGCTCCGGCTTCGGCTCCCGCGTCAAGCTGGTCCGGCTGCCCGAGTGCGCGCTGACCACCCCCGATCTGCCCGAGTGCCGGGTCCAGACCCCGCTGCCGGGCGGCAACGACGTGGCGAAGCAGACCGTCGCCGCCGACGCCCTGACCACGGCCCCGGCCGGGTCGATGCGGCTGGCGTCCGCGCCGGGCGCGATGGTGCTGGCCGCCACGGCCGGCAGCGCCGGGCCGAGCGGCGACTACAAGGCGACGCCGCTGTCGAGCGCGTCGAGCTGGTCGACCGCGCTGAACAGCGGGTCGTTCAACTGGTCGTACGACATGCCGCTCACGGCCATGCCCGGCGGGCTGACGCCCAAGGTGGGCCTGTCCTACAACTCCGGTGCGATCGACGGCCGCACGGCCAACAGCAACAACCAGGCCTCCTGGGCCGGCGACGGCTTCGACCTGTCGCCCGGCTTCGTCGAGCGCAGCTACAAGGCGTGCGCGGACGACGGGGCTCCCAAGACCGGCAGCGCGAACCCGGGCGACCTGTGCTGGGGCACGGACAACGCGACGATCAGCTTCGCGGGGCACTCCGGCGAGCTGATCCCGGTCTCCGGCGACGAGTGGCGGATCAAGAACGACGACTCGACGAAGATCGTTCGCGTTCGCGACACCGGGCGCGGCAACGGCGACAACGACGGCGAGTACTTCCGCGCCACCACCACCGACGGCACCACCTACTACTTCGGCTACAACCGCCTGCCCAACTGGTCGGCCGGAAAGCCGGAGACCAAGTCCGTCTACACCGTGCCGGTCTACGGCAACAACGCGGGCGAGCCGTGCAACGGCGCCGACTTCGCGTCCTCCTGGTGCCAGCAGGGCTGGCGGTGGAACCTGGACCTGGTCGTCGACGCCCACGGCAACGACATCACCTACTGGTACACCCCCGAGACCAACAACTACGGCCGCAACCTGAAGGCCTCCGACCGCACCCCGTACATCCGGGGTGGGCGCCTGGACCACATCGAGTACGGCCAGCAGCAGGGCGACCTCTACTCGGCCACCGTCAAGCCCATGGGCCGGGTCGAGTTCGGCACCGCCGAGCGCTGCCTGGAGGGCAACGCCGCGCTCTGCGATCCGGCGAAGATCGACGCCAATCGGCAGTACTGGTACGACACTCCGTGGGACCAGAACTGCAAGGACGGCACCGACTGCGGCACGCAGTTCTCGCCGACCTTCTTCACCCGCACCCGGCTCACCCAGGTCGCGGCCAAGACCCTGCAGGCCGACGGCAGTTACGCCACCGTCGACACCTGGGACCTGACCCACAAGTGGGGCACCGCCGACTTCGACTACCAGCTCCTGCTGGACTCGATCAAGCACACCGGTTCCTCCGCCGCCCCCTCCGTCGCGCTGCCGAAGACCACCTTCGCCTACAAGCAGATGGCCAACCGGCTCGACAAGGTCGGCGACGGCCGCATGCCCTTCATCAAGCAGCGACTCGGCACCGTCACCGACGAGCAGGGCGGCCAGATCGACGTCAACTACTCGGCGGCGACCTGCGACTGGAACAACCTGCCCACCCCGCAGTCCAACACCACCCGCTGCTTCCCGCAGATGTACCAGGCCTCCGACGAGACCCCGGTCATCACGGAGTGGTTCAACAAGTACGTCGTCGAAGCGGTCATCGCCACCGACCGCACCGGCGGCGCACCCGACATGGTCACCCACTACAGCTACCTCGGCGACGCCGCCTGGCACTACGACGACGAGGACGGCCTCACCAAGGACAAGCTCAAGACCTGGTCCCAGTGGCGCGGCTACGCCCGCACCCGGGTGGAGACCGGCGGCGTGACCGGCATGTCCACCCAGGCCGACCACTACTTCCTGCGCGGCATGGACCAGGACCGCAACAACCCTGCCGACAAGAGCAGCAGGCGCGGCGTCACCGTCGACGACGGCCAGGGCACCGTCCTGACCGACGACCAGGCCTGGGCCGGCGTCGAGTACCGCACCGAGCAGTACGACAAGCCCGGCGGCGTGATCCTCTCCAAGTCGGTCAACACCCCGTGGAAGAAGGAGACCGCCAAGCGCGTCCGCGACTGGGGCACCACCACCGCCAACCTCGCCGGCATATCCGTCAAGCGGGGCTTCACCTCACTCGACAAGGGCGCCGGAAACGCCTGGCGCGAGACCCGCACCAACACGACCTACGACGGCTACGGCCGGGTCGCACAGGTCGAAGCCCTCGGTGACACCTCCACCGGCGACGACGACAAGTGCACGCGCAAGACGTACGCCGACAACACGGCGGCCTGGCTGTTGAGCGGCACCATCCGGACCGAGACCGTCGCTGCGGACTGCACCGCCGCCGTCAGCCGCGAGACCCGCGCCGACGGCAGCTCGGCCGTCCTGTCCGACATCCGGGTCCGCTACGACGGCCAGGCCTTCGGCGCAGCGCCCACCCGGGGCGACGCCACCCTGACCGAGACCCTCAAGGCCCAGACCGGCGGCAACGCCACGTACCTGGACAGCTCGGCCTCCTACGACGTGTACGGGCGCAAGCTGACCACCGTCGACCTCGCCTCCACGACCCTCGTCGACACGACCGGCGCGTCGGCGCCCGTCACCACGGCGTCCCCGTCGGCCGCGACCACCACCACCGCCTACACACCGGCCACCGGACGTCCCACCAAGTCGACGACCACCACTCCGCCGGCCGTCGTCGGCAATGCGGCCACCGCACAGACCACGACCACCGAGTACGACCTCCTGCGCGGCCTGAGCACCGCCACCGTCGATGCCAACAACCGCCGCACCGACCTGCTCTACGACGCCCTCGGACGTTCGCTGAAGGTCTGGCTCCCCAACCGCTCGAAGACCACCGGCCAGAGCCCGAACCACGAGTTCGCCTACGCCTTGGCGGACGGACAGATCACCGCCGTCTCCACCAGGACGCTGAACAGCGACGGCTCCCAGCAGACGGGCTACACGCTCTTCGACGGCTTCGGCCGGGTACGGCAGTCCCAGTCCGCCGGGGACAACGGCGGCCGGCTCCTGACCGACACCTTCTACGACGAGCGCGGCCAGGCCGCCCTCGGCTACGCGCCGTACTACGCCACGGGTGCGCCTTCCGCGACCCTGTTCAAGGTCGAGGACGCGACCGGCGTCGAGACCCAGACCGCCACCGCCTACGACGGCCTCGGGCGTGTCACCACGTCCACCACCCTGGCCGGAAACGGCGTCGGCACCCCCATCGCCACCACGCTCACCGAGTACGGCGGCGACCGGATCACCGTCACCCCGCCCACCGGCGGCACCCCGACGACCACCATCACCGACGCCGCCGGACGAACGACCGAGCTGCGCCAGTACAAGTCCCAGACCCCGACCGGCGCCTACGACACCACCACCTACGCCTACGACGCGGCCGACCACCTCACCAAGCTGACCGACGCGTCCGGCACGGCCTGGACCTGGGGCTACGACCAGCGCGGTCGGCAGACCCGATCCGTCGACCCGGACAGCGGGACCTCGGTCAAGACGTACAACGACCGCAACGAGATCGTCACCACGACGGACGGCCGCGGCAAGACCGTCGCGTACCGCTACGACAACCTCTCCCGCCAGATCGAGACCCGTGACGGCTCGGCGAGCGGCCCGCTGCTGACGGCCCAGACCTGGGACCCGTCCGGTAACAAGGGGACGCCGGAGTCCTCGACCCGTTACAGCACGGTCAACGGAACGACGTACCCGTACACGACGACCTACTCGCTCTACGACCCGCTGGGGCGGCCGACCCGCACGACGGTCAGCATTCCGTCCGTCCCGGGGCAGGAAGCACTCGCCGGCAACTACATCAGCGGCACGGTCTACCGGCTCGACAACCAGGTACAGAGCATCAGCTACCCGGCCGCCGGCAACCTGCCCGCCGAATCCGTCGCCTTCACCTACGACCCGCTGCGCCGCGTCACCGCGGCCCAGGGGCTCAGCACCTACCTGACCGCTCAGACCTACAGCCTCACCGGCAAGCCGCTGCAGTCCACGTTGAGCAACGGAACCGCCGGCAAGGACATCTACGTCACCAACGGCTACGAGTGGGGCACTCAGCGTCTGGCCTCCAGCCGCACCGACCAGTACGGCATCGTCGGGGCCGCCCGCGCCGCCACGTACACGTACGACCAGGCCGGCAACGTCACCTCCGTCGCCGATGCCTCACGACTCGGCACCGACCGCCAGTGCTTCCAGTACGACACGCTCGGACGGCTCACCGAGGCGTTCACCCCGAGCGGCACCAACTGCCCGGCCACGCCCGACGGCGCCGCGCTCGGTGGCCCGGCCCCCTACCGGACCAGCTACACCTACAACCCCAACGGAACCCGGGCCACCGAAACCCGTCACTCCCCGGACGGCAACACCGCCCAGGACAGCACCACCACCTACACCTACCCGGCGCCCACGGCCGCCCAGCCCCACTCGCTGACCAGCACCAGCACGGTCACCGGAGCCGTCGGCGCTCCGGTCGTCCAGAGCTACACCTACGACGCGGCGGGCAACACCAACGCCCGACACCTCAAGCCGGGTGACGGCGGGACCAGCGACCAGACGCTGACCTGGGACAGCCTGGGCAAGCTCCAGGCGGTCACCGACACCGTCACGTCGGGCAGCGGCAAGACCTCCAGCAGGACGACCGACTACCTGTACGACGCCAACGGCAACCGCCTGCTCGGTCACTCCCTCGACGCCGCGAACCCGTCGGCCGAGAACTGGACCCTCTACCTCGGCAACAGCGAGCTCAACCTGGTCAAGGGCGCGGCGAAGCCCAAGGCCACCCGCTACTACAAGCTGGGCGATTCCGCCATAGCCGTCCGCTCCGACGACGGCAAGGTCGCCTTCCAGGTCACCGACCACCACAAGACCGCCGAACTGAACGTCGACGCCGCGAGCGGCAACCTCGCCATGCGTCGGAGCACGCCGTTCGGCGGTCCCCGCGGTGCGTCCCCCAGCGTCTGGTCCGGGACCAGGGGATTCCTCGGAGGAACGCTCGAGGCCACCGGCCTCACCCACCTCGGGGCGCGCGACTACGACCCGGATACCGGCCGGTTCGTCTCGGTCGACCCGGAACTCGACGTCACCGACCCCCAGTCCATGACGGGCTACGCCTACGGCAACAACAATCCGGAGACGCTTTCCGATCCCACCGGCCACCGCAATGACGACTACGGCCCGGGCTGCTACCGCGAATGCATCACCCAGACGGACAGAGTCAACTGCATATTCGTCCTGCTGAACCCCTGCTCGGGGGTCCAGCAGAGCGCTCCGTCGACCAGCACCCTGGCCAACCCGACGCCCCGAGCCGTCACGCCCAAGGTCACGAACACGAAGTTCCAGGGCATCCTCGACGACATCTACCCCAAGCCCGAATACCAGTCGGTCACCGGAAGCGGAAAAGCGGCCGAAGCACTCAAGGAGGAGTTGAAGACCGGAAAGCAGACCAAGGGGAAATGGCACCTGGAGGACAATGCCGACCTGATGACCAGGCTCACCAAGCTGTTGGAGGGGGATCGGAAGGGACAGAAGGGCTTCCAGCTCACCGATGACGAGCGGAAGCTGGCACTCAAGGAGGCCGAGGAACTGTGGGACGCCCTCAACAACACGGAGGACAAGGCCGGAAAGCTCACCAAATTCATGAAGGGCGACGAGCGGCTTCGCACCAAGCTGGTCAAAATGGGTGACATGGTGGTCGGGGCCCCCGCTCTCCGCACCGTCAACGGATCGACCTTCGAGGAACGCCCGTACAAAGCCCCGGTGCGCACCGGAGGGTCAAGACTGTCCGGGATGATGGGGAAGATAGGGGCGGCCGGAGAGGTCCTGACTTTCGTGGACGGCCTGATCCAGCTCTTCAACATGGAGCAGACATACGGCCAGTGCGAGAGGTTGTGCGGCCCAGCCTGAGCCACGACCTAGGATGAG
>NZ_JBHVET010000524.1:0-6264 GCF_042802135.1 Kitasatospora sp. NPDC057512 | reverse complement strand
CCTCCGGCGAGGCCGCCCCGGAGGCGTCCGACGACGCCTCGGCGACGGCGCCCAAGGGCGGCTCGACCGTGCAGCTCCGCGTCCGGGATGTGGACAGCCGGACGACGATGCTGCGGCTGCCGGTGGACAACCGGACCACCGCGCTGCGGCTGCCCGAGGAGCTGGTGAAGGCCGCCGGCAAGGGGAGTTCCGAAGGTGGGGACGGGGAGAAGGAGTCCTCGTCGGAGACCGCGGAGGTGACGGAGCCCGCCGGGCGTCCGGTCGCCGCCGACCCGCGTCTCGCCATGCGGACAGGTGCCGCGGTGGCGGGGAAGGCCGGGGGGAAGGCGGCCGAGCCGTCGGGGGAGACCGGCTCCGAGGGCGGCTCCGAGCCTGCCGTCGCACCGGTGGAGAAGGCGGTGGAGAAGCTCGACAAGCCGGCCGACGAGGCGGCCGACACGGCCGACGAAGCCGCCACGGCGGAGCCGGCCGAGCGGACCGGCCCGGTCGAGAAGACCGAGAAGACGGAGAAGGTAGGAAAGGCCGAGGAGGCCCCGGAGAAGACCGGCGACACCGGCGACAGCGGTGACACCGGTGACGACGAGGCCGCTCCCGCCATCGGCTCCGTGACCCTCGCGCTGACCAAGCCCGGTCAGGCCGGCCAGCCCGGTCAGGCGGGTCAGCCGGGTCAGCGGCCGGGTCAGGCCGAGAAGTTGGAGAAGCCCGCGCCGCTGCGCGCCTCCGCGGTCGCCGCCGTCCCCGGGACCGGCACCGTGCCGGAGCCGAAGCCCGAGCCGAAGCCCGAGCCCAAGCCGCTTCCCGAGCCCGAGCCGACCCCCGGTCCGGCGCCGCTGCCGAAGCCGACCCCCGAGCCCGCTCCCGCACCGGCCCCGAAGCCGCTGCCGGAGCCCGACCCGCGGCCGGTGCCGCCGGTCCCGCCGCTGCCCAGGCCCGAGCCGCTGCCCGCCCCGGAGCCGCTGCCGTCGCCGGAGAACACCGCCGAGGCGATGGAGGTCCTGGCCTCCCTCAACGCCCGCCCGGTCTCGCCGCTGCGGCGCGCGCTCAAGCGGGTGACCATCTGGACGGTCTTCCTCGCCGTGGTGCTCGGCGCGCTCGCGGTGGCCCAGCTGCTGCGCCCGCTGCCGGACCCCAAGCTGAAGATGACCGCCGCGGGCAGCTACAGCTTCTCCGGCGACGCGCTCGACCTCGCCTGGCCGGCCAAGGGCCAGTCCGCCGCCGAGGTGGTCGGCGTCGGCAGCCTCGGCAGCTCGGGCCAGGAGACGCCGTCCTCGATCGCCAGCGTCACCAAGGTGATGAACGCCTACCTGATCCTCCAGAAGTTCCCCCTGAAGAAGGGGGAGAGCGGTCCGAAGATCACCGTCGACAAGCAGGCCGCGCAGGAGTCCGGCAACGTCGACGAGTCCCGGGTGACGCTCACCGAGGGCCAGGTCATCACCGAGTACCAGGCGCTGGAACTGCTGATGCTGCCCTCGGCCAACAACGTGGCCCGGCTGCTCGCCCGCTTCCACTCCGGCTCCGAGGACGCGTTCGTCAAGCTGATGAACGACACCGCGACCAAGTTCGGCATGACCAACACCATCTACGCCGACCCGGCGGGTTTCAGCGCGGACACCAAGTCCACTGCCAAGGACCAGCTGAAGCTGGCCGAGCAGGTCATGCAGGACGAGATCTTCCGGCAGATCGTCTCCACCCCGGAGACCAACTTCAACAACGTGAAGATCTCCAACACCAACAACCTGATCAACCCGAAGACCGGCGTCATCGGCGTCAAGACCGGCTCCAGCACCCCGGCCGGCGGCTGCCTGATGTGGGCCGCCTACAAGGAGATCGGCGGCGTGCAGCGGCTGATCCTCGGCGTCACGCTGGGCCAGCAGGCCACCTCGCCCAACCCGGGCGACGGCATCCTGCCGACCGTGCTGAAGGTCAGCGGCAAGCAGATCCAGGCCGCGCAGAACGGCGTGACCGGTCAGACCGTGGTGAAGAAGGGCGACGTCGTCGGCTCGGTGGACGACGGGATCGGCGGCAAGGTCGCGGTCGTCGCGACCAAGGACCTGGTGGTGGCGGGCTTCCCCGGCATCTCCGGCACGGTCACCCTGGACGCGTCGAAGATCGGCCACCGCGCGCTGGCCGGTACGGAGGTCGGCACGCTGCGGGTGGGCGCGGGCGAGGACAAGGCGGAGGTCCCGGTGGCCCTCCAGTCCGACCTGAACCCGCCCTCCATCCAGTCCCGGCTGCTGCGCACGCTGTGAGGCGCTGAGCGGCTGAGGCACTGAGGCACTGAGCCGCTGAGGCGCTGAGGCGCTGAACGCGGGAAGGAAGAAGGGGAGCCGGTCCACACCGGCTCCCCTTCTTCCTTTTCTTCCCTGCTCCTCCGCTTCCCCGCTCCGCCCCCTACACGCCCCTACACGTCCCGGTCGAGCAGCGCGAGGGTGAGGCCGCCGAGCGGCGTCACGCGGTCCGGGTCGCCGTACTGGGCGCGGAGCACCTGCGCCTGGTCGGTCGGCATCGCGCCCAGCGGGTCCTCGGTGTCGCCGAGGACCAGCAGCCATATCCGGGACACCCCGCCCAGGCAGTCCGCCGGCTGCGGGCAGGGCGTCGGGGAGAGGTCCTCGGCGTCGTCGGCGCTCCGCGCGACGAAGACCGGGAAGGGGACGACGTCCCGGGGCAGGTAGTAGCTGACGCCAGGCCAGGCCATCGCCCAGGACTGGTCGCCCAGCGGGGCCGCCATCCCGTCCCCGGTGCGGTAGCCGGCCGCTATCTCCCGGGCCGCCGCCTTGAACGGCTCCTCCGAGCCGTTGTGCGCGTCCACGTACCGGATCTCGGGCTGCTTCGGCAGCGCGACCACGGCCGGCGCCGCGAGCAGCCCGACCGTCAGCAGCCCGGCCACCGCGACGGCCCCCCGGGGCGCCCGGCCGCGCCGTCGGGCCAGGGCCGCCACCGCGCCGTACACCGCCCCGGCGCCGCCGCCGGCCAGCACCGCCCAGGCGGGCACCGTGAACAGCAGGTACCGCCCGAGGAAGTACGAGGTGTCGGTCAGCCGGGACACCAGCCAGACGCCCACCACCGGCAGCTCCGCGAGCAGGAGCGCCTGCCAGGCCTGGATCCGCCGGCCGGGCAGTGCCAGGGCCAGCAGCGCCAGCGGGACGAAGGCGTAGAAGACGAGGTCCGAGCCGAACAGGCGCTCGCCGAAGTAGGCGAGGCCGCGCAGGGAGGGCGTCGGTATCCAGCCCAGCTGCCGGTCCGACTGCCGGCTGCCCAGCAGCACCACCGGCAGCACCGGCAGCGCCGCCACGGCGACCGCCAGCGGGTACTGCCACAGCAGCCGCCGGTCCGCCGCCGGACGGGTGCGCCACAGGTGCAGGGCCAGGAGCCCCAGCTGCCCGGCGACCGTGCTGAAGGAGACCAGGTGCCCGGCGCCGGCCAGCGCCATGGCCACGCAGTACGGCGCCCAGCGCCGCCAGGTCGGCCGCTCCAGGGCCCGCAGCAGGAAGTACGAGGCCGCCGCGATCGCGCAGGTCACCAGCGCGTAGGAGCGCGCCTCCTGGGCGTACCGGGAGATCTCCGGGGGCACCGCGAGCAGCAGCCCGGCGCCGACCGCCGCCACCTTGCTGCCGAACAGCCGCCGGGCGGTGAGCGCCACCAGCGCCGCTGCCCCGGCCATCGCCAGCACGGAGGGTATTCGCAGGGAGAGCGTCGAGTCGCCGAACACCGCCGTCCAGCCGTGCATCAGCAGGTAGTACGCGCCGTTGCTGGCGTCCACGTGCTGGAGCAGTCGCAGCAGGTCGCCCAGCGAGCGGGTGGACACCGTCCAGGTCGCCATCTCGTCCCGCCACAGGTCCGGCGTCCCCAGCCGGTACCCGCCCACCGCCAGCATGACCACCGCGGGCCACACCCACACCTGCCCCAACAGCCGGCCCACCGGGCGCACAGCAGGTCTCATCGAGTCCTTCGTCTCCTTCACGCGACGCGCCGGGGCGGATCCCGCCCTGCCCGGCAGGCTACTTGACCCGCCCTGACACCCCGTCGGCCACCCGCACCCCCTCCGCCGCCGCGCGGCACCTCCCGCGGATCCCGCCGGGTCCGCGCCGCAGCGGCCCGATCCGGCAAGATCCACAGGACGCACCCCGAGCCCCACCCCCGATCCGGTACGCTGTGAACGGCCTGGCAGCACCCGGGCCGCGCCTCAGTAGCTCAGGGGATAGAGCACGGCTCTCCTAAAGCCGGTGTCGCAGGTTCGAATCCTGCCTGGGGCACAACGAACACGCAGGTCACAGGCCCTCCGCCCATCCCGGGCGGGGGGCCTGTGCCGCTTTCCGGGCCAGCTGGTCCGGGCCGGCCCGGCCGGTCGGTCCGGCCGGGCCGCCGTACCGGTCCGGTGCGGTCGTCCCGTCCGTTCTCCGCGGCGTTCACCGGCCGATGCCGGGAGGTGGCCGGATATTCCGCCGGGTCCGAACCTTTGTTCAGGTAGGCTCCGGTCCAGGCTTTTTTGAACTGGTTCAAGCACTGGGGGGCCGGTGTACCGTCACCGTTTCATGATCTCCACCGCCGTTGTCGCGGCAGTCGTGGGCTTCGTGCCCGCCGTGGCGCAGGCGGCGAGCCCGTCCGCCACTCCGGGCGGGGCCGCGACCGCCACCGCTCCGGCCGCCGGGGCCGGGGTCGGGGTCGGGGCCGCGAAGGAGGCGGCCGCGCAGCAGGAGGCGGCCGTCGAGGCCGCCGCCGAGCGGTCCGCGAAGGACGCCGCCGCCAAGGCCGAGGTCAGGGCCGAGGCCGAGACCGCGCCGAAGGCCGCGGCCGCCGAGCCGTACTTCAAGGTGTTCACGGGGGTGTCCACCTCCAACGCGCACAGCATGGGCATGGCGGCCGGAGTCTCCACCGACCTGAAGTACGTCGTCGTCAACTACACGGTCGACTGGGGCGACGGCACCCCCGCGGCCTCGGAGCACGGCCTGGGCACGGAGGACGTGTTCCTCAAGCACAAGTACGCCAAGGCCGGCGTCCACCGGATCACGGTCACGGCGACCGAGCCGGTGAGCAAGCTGACCGACACCACCACCTTCGAAGTGGTCCTGGACGGCTCCGAGTTCACCCCGTACACGCCGACCCGACTGCTGGACACCCGGGACGGCACCGGGGCCCCGGCCGCCGGTGCGGTCGCCGCGTTCGGCACCACCAAGGTGAAGGTGGCCGGCAACGGCGGCATCCCGGCCGGGGTGACGGCCGTCGCGCTGAACATCACCGCGACCAACGCCGTCGGCGACGGGCACGTGATCGCCTACGCCTCCGGCGCGAAGCAGCCGACCACCTCGAACGTGAACTTCACGGCGGGGAGGACGGTGCCGACGCTGGCGATCGTCCCGGTCGGCGCGGACGGGTACGTCGAACTGGCCAACCGCAGCGGCGGCACGGTGGACCTGATCGCCGACGTGACGGGCTACTTCGCCAAGACCGCGGCCAACGGGTACACCTCGATGAACCCGGCGCGGATCGCCGACACCCGCGAGGGCAAGGGCACCGCGCAGGGGCAGGCCGCCGGCCAGAGCACCTTCGAGGTGCAGGTCGCGGGCCAGGGCGGGCTGCCGGCCCAAGGCGTGGCGGCCGTGGCGCTCAACGTGACGGTGACGAACCCGCAGGGCTCGGGCCACCTGACGGTCTCCCCGAGCGGCGGGCAGCCGTCGGCCACGTCGAACCTGAACTTCGAGCCGGGGCAGACGGTCGCCAACGCGGTGATCGTGCCGGTCGGCCCCGACGGCAGGATCACCGTCCGCAACGGCTCCTGGTCCGGAACCGACGTGATCGTGGACGTCACCGGCTACTACAGCGCCGACGGCAAGGCCGCCTACATGCCGGAGGAGCCCACGCGGGTGCACGACGACCGGCCCTGGGGCCTGCCGCTCGCCGGCCAGGACTACTACCGGCACTACGTGCCGCAGCTCTTCGGTTCGTTCGACTCCGTCGTCATGAACGTGACGGTGACCAACACCCAGGGCGGCGGGCACCTCTCCGTCGCTCCGGACCCGAACCGGACGGACGACTACCTGTCCGGCAAGGCCGTCCGGCCGACGCCGCCGGACTCCTCGGTCCTGAACTGGGAGAAGGGCGCCACCGTGTCGAACCTCGTGCAGGCGAGCCTCAAGAACACCGACACGATCGACGTCTGGAACCGGAGTTGGTCGCCGACCAACCTGATCATCGACGTGTTCGGCCGGTACGAGACCAGCTGACGCCACGTCATACCCGGTGCGCCGGTCGTCCGCTCCCCGGGAG
>NZ_JBHVET010000523.1:0-6268 GCF_042802135.1 Kitasatospora sp. NPDC057512 | reverse complement strand
GGGCACGCCTGCGGGCTGGCGGGTCAGCTGCTACCTGCCGGGACGCTGAGGCACGCGCCCTGCGGCGTCGGCCGATCGGCCGACACCTGCGAGTCGGCCGGCCCCCGCTTCCGGGTGCGTCGGCGGTCAGTGGCCCCGCCCGCCGCCCCGGGTGCCGCGCGGGCGGGTCAGGGTGAAGCGGTCGACCGGGACGAGGTCCCCGTACGGCCCGCTGACGGAGTAGTAGGTGACGCCGATCGTGGTCTGCCCGTTGCGCCCGCCCGGGTCGACGTCGAAGGACGCGAAGCCGTACGGGTTGTCGGCGTCCCGGAAGGCGGACCAGGGGGCGTCCTCGATCACGTACACCGGCGGGCGCTTGCCGGTGGCCGGGTCGACGGCGCCGACGCCGGTGATCACCCGGGCCTTGGCGGGGCTGAAGAAGAGCTGGTTGGACGGGGCCGAGGTACCGCCCCCGCCGATGACCATGTGGACGGTGCCCTTGGTGGTGTCGATGGTCTCGGTACCGGTGGACACCGGGATCGGCGTACGGGTGTCGGTCGGCTGCTGGCCGCGGATCGGGTGCGAGCGCTCGTAGTGGTGCTCGTGGCCGCAGACCACCAGGTCCACGCCGTACTTGTCGAACAGCGGCACCCAGGCCTCGCGGACGCCGAGGTCGGCGCCGTTGAACCGGTCGGCGGTGGAGATCACCACCTGGTGCATGCAGACCACGATCCAGTCGATTCCGGGGTCCGCGTTGGCCGCGATCAACTCCCGTTCCAGCCAGCGCTGCTGGGCGCCGCCGGAGTAGCCGTGGACGTAGCTGTTGCCGCCGTCCTGGTAGGCCACGTCGTCGTTGTTGAGGCTGATCACCCGCACCGAGCCGGCCGTGAACGAGTACCACAGGCCGCGCGTCTCCGCGTCGGAGCGGGCGTCCGGCAGCTCGAAGTACGCCTGGTAGGCGCCGTAGCCGATCGGGCCGTTGCCCTTCTCGTTCTCGTGGTTGCCGGCCGCGGGCATCCAGGGGCGGTGGCGGGCCGAGCGGGTGTTGTTCTCGAACCAGTCGGACCAGGTGCGGACCCGGTCGGTGGCGATGTTCGCGTAGCAGAGGTCGCCGTTGAGCAGGTGGAACAGCGGGGCGATCCGCTCGACCCCGGCGGTGGTGTCGCCGGCGGCGGGGCTGCCGAGGTTGTCGTTCACGTAGCCGTTGGCGGTCTTCTTGCCGAGGGTCGGGGTGCCCTGGTCGCCGAAGCTGGTGAAGGTGAAGGCGGACCGGCCGCGCGGGGCGGTGCGGACGGTGCCGAGTTCGGGGGTGGTGCCGTCGTGGACGGCGGCGTAGACGTAGTCCGTGTCGGCGCGCAGGCCGGTCAGCCGGGCGTGGTGCACCTGGACCTCGGTGCCGGACGCGGCGTCCCGGTAGGTGCGGGTCGCGGCCTGGACCGTCCGGCCGAAGCCGCTGTTCGAAGTCCCGTACATCACCCGGGGGTTGCCGACGGACCGGGTGGTGTGCCAGGAGACCACGACCTCGCGGGAGGCGTCCGAGCCGAACTGGAGGTGCAGGCCGGCCACCCGCGGCGCGCCGGAGCGGTCCGGCCGCTGCCACAGCACCGGGGAGGCGGCGGCGGGGGCGGCCGAGACGCCGGAGAGGGACACGGCGCCGCCGAGGCCGACGCCGGTCGCCCCGGCCAGGAGCCCGCGCCTGCTGACGGGGAGACGTCCACTGGAATCGTTCATGGCGGCCAGCCCACCGGACGAAGGTGAACCGCGCCGGGTCCGCCGCGTGAACTTTCCCGTCCGTCACCCGTGCGTCACACTGCTGGGCGTGACGAGGACGAACGGCGACGGCCCGCGGGTGATCCGCACCCTGATCGCGGACGACCAGGAGGCCGTACGGCGCGGGGTGCGGCGGATCCTGACGGCCCAGCCGGACATCGAGGTGGTGGGCGAGGCGGCGGACGGGCTCGCCGCGCTGGAGCTGGCGGCCGAACTGCGGCCGGACGTCGCGCTGGTGGACATCCGGATGCCGCGGATGGACGGACTGGAACTGACCCGGCGGCTGGCCGGGCCGGGGGTGGCGGAGCCGGTGCGGGTCGTGGTGCTGACCACCTTCGACCTGGACGAGTACGTGTACCCGGCCCTGCGGCACGGGGCGTCCGGCTTCCTGCTGAAGCGCTCCGGCCCGTCCCTGCTGGCCGAGGCGGTACGGGCGGCCGCGGACGGGGAGAGCCTGATCAGCCCGTCGGTCACCGTCCGGCTGCTGCGGCACGTGACGGCGCCGCGCCGACCGGAGCGGAAGCGGCCCGCGCTTGTGGTGCCGCTGACCGAGCGGGAGGTGGAGATCGCCGGGCACGTCGCGGCGGGCCGCACCAACGCGGACATCGCCGCGGAGCTCTTCATCTCGCCGGGGACGGTGAAGACCCACGTCGCCAGCATCCAGCGCAAGCTCGGGGTGGCGAACCGGGTCGGGATCGCGGTGCACGCCTGGGAGATGGGCTGGGCGGCGCGGGAGCGGTAGCAGCGCCGCCGCGGAGACGGGAGCGCGCCCACGGGGCCGAGGGGATGCTCCGTGGACGCGCGGAACCTACGAGGTGGGGGTGGCCTCCGGACGTGACGTCCTCCGGCCGGTAGTTCGATCGTCGACCGAGGTAGTCATCCAGCGTCGGACCCTGATCCGTCTCGATCCGTCGCCACTGCCTCCTGCGGTCGAACTCCTTCAGCTACCTCGCAGGTCCATCTCCCATCATGCGCCTCCTGCGGGCTGTGCACCAGGGGTGAACGGTATGAATCCAACCAATTTTCGCAACTCGGGCAATCGGGGGCGGATCGGGCGGCTGGGTTGCCGGTCGGCGGGGCTTGCCGGGCGATGGGACTGCCGGGCGGCGGGGCCGCCGTCAGGGGCGCGGCCAGCCGTCCACGAAGGTCAGCGTCCGCTGGTACGGCCCGTCGGGCCCGGTGCTGCGGTACTCCTCCGTGCTGCTGCCGGTCCGGACGGTGCGGTCCCCGTCGTGCCGCCGGGCGGTGGGGCGCAGGGTGTGGTCGAGGGTGGAGCGCTCGGTGACGTGGCCGCCGGTCGCCGCGGTGGCCTCGCGGTGGTAGCCGAGCTCCATGGTGGTGGTCTGGTCGGTGTTCCCGGCCGCGTCGCGGCTCACCCGGTAGCCGACGTCCAGCGGTTCGCCCTCGTGCACGGTGGTGGTGCGGTGCGGGCCGCCGCCCCAGGTCGCCGTGGTGCGGGTGAGGTCGGTGCCGTTGTGCAGCGTCACGTCGTTGCCGCCGTCGCGCAGCCGCTGGGCGGAGCGGAAGGCGAGCTCGTCGCGGACCTCGGTGGTGATCCGGCCGTGCGAGGTCTGCACCCAGCCCCGGGCGAGGTCGTCGCGGGCCGCGGTGACCGTCCAGTCGCCGCTGCCGCCGCCGTGGTCGGCGAGGTCGGTGGCGACGGTGGCCTCCGGGGCGACCCGGTGGTCGGTGAGCTGTCCGGTGGTGCGGGCGGCGCCGTGGTCGGTCTCGGCGAAGAGGTTGACCTGGCCGGTCCAGACGTCGTTGCTCTGCGCCTCGGCGGTGTTCACGGTGACGCCCACGCTGTGCGGCCGGCCGTCCAGCAGCAGTCCGACGTACGGGGTGAGGTCGAGCCGGTAGGCGGGCAGGTCGAAGGCGAAGAGGCCGGGCACGGGCCGCCAGAGCAGTGGGTCCCAGCCGCCGGTGTAGATCACCGGGTACGGCCAGACCGCGCCGGCCACCCGGCCGTCCACGGTGAGCCGCAGTTCGCGGAACGGGCCCTTGCCGCAGATGCCGCTGCCCGGGTTGGCGGCGGCGAAGGCGTCCGGTGCGGAGGCGTAGGCGAACTCCTCGCAGGCGCCGCCGCCCCGGGCGTAGACCTCGGCGGTGAGGCGTTCGAGGTTCTGCGGGAAGACGAGGTCGCGCCCGGCGGCGGGGGCGGCCTGGGTGAGCCCGAACGGTCCGGTGGTGAGCAGCCGGTCGGCGGAGCGGGCGGCCGGCCAGTGCCCGTCCGCGGTGTAGAAGGTCAGCTTGGCGCTGATCGTGAAGACGCCGGTGTAGGTGGCGTCGGTGACGTTGGCGAGGTCGAAGGAGAACTCCTGCGGGCCGCCCGCGAAGAGCGGGGCGTAACGGGTGACGTCGTGCTCGACGTTCCAGGCGATGCCGTCCTTGGACGGCTCCGGGGTGGAGGAGAGCAGCACCTGGACGCCGCCGACGCGGACGCTGAAGATCCGGTCGAACTGCCGCCCGGCGACCTGCCCGTGGAGGTCCATGACCACCGCGGACCAGGGGCCGGCGCAGTCGGCGGGCGGGGTGAGGGTGGCGTTGTACGGGGTGTCCGGCGGGTTGCCGTACCCGTTGCGGAACTCGCGCTCGTGCATCACCTCGACGGTGCAGGAGTGGGTGTCGGGGCGGGTGAGCGGCTTGGTGGCGGTGACCGGGTCGTGGTAGTCGGTGCCGAAGTCGGCGTGGGCCGGGCCGGCGGTGGTGAGGGTGCCGGCCAGGGTGAGGACGGCGGCGCCGATCAGACCGGCGGTGCGGCGGAGCAACGGGCGCAGGGCCAAGGCGGTTTCCCGGGGTCGGGCGGCCCGCGGGCGGGTGCCGCGGGCCGGTCGGATGATCCGGGAATCCTTCCGGGGGTGGCATGCCAGCGTCAAGGAGTCGCGCTCCGCGCGGAGGCCGTGTACGGGTGACGGACCATCAGAAACCTCCGTACTCACTCTGGTTTCCGATGCGAACCGTCCATACGCTGAGCGGCACGTTGCCCCACCGCAGCGGCATCCTCACAGAGAGTTCGCATCATGACCGGACTTCTTCCCCCCACCGCTTCCGCCGTCCAGGTCTCCGAGGAGGTCGCCCGGGCCCTCGCCGACGGCCGGCCGGTGGTCGCCCTGGAGTCGACCATCTTCACCCACGGCCTGCCGCGGCCGCGCAACCTGGCCGTCGCGCTGGAGGCGGAGCGGCAGCTGCGGGCGGCGGGCGTCGTGCCCGCCACGATCGGGGTGCACGCCGGGGTGCCCACGGTCGGGCTGAGCACCGGGCAGATCACCGAACTGTCCGCCGCCGACGGCCTGGACAAGGTGAGCCTGCGCGACCTCCCGGTGGTCGCCGCGCTCGGCCGGCACGGCGGCACCACCGTCGCCGCCACCGCCTTCCTCGCCCACCGCGCGGGCATCCGGGTCTTCTCCACCGGCGGCCTCGGCGGCGTGCACTTCGGCGCCTCGGAGAGCTTCGACGAGTCGGCCGACCTGACCGCCCTGGCCGCCACCCCGGTCACCGTGGTCAGCGCGGGCGTGAAGTCCATCCTCGACATCCGCGCCACCCTGGAACGCTTCGAGACGTACAACATCCCGGTCCTCGGCTACCGCACCCGCAGGTACCCCGGCTTCTACGTCACCGACTCCGGCCACGAGATCAACTTCAGCGTGGAGTCGCCCGAGCAGGCCGCCGGGGTGATCGAGGTTCGGGACCGGCTCGGCCTGCCGCAGGCCGTCCTGATCGCCAACCCGGTCGACCCGGCCGAGCAGCTGCCGCCGGAGGAGCTGGACGGCATCCTGGCCCGCGCCCGGGCCGAGGCCGAGCGGCAGGGCGTCACCGGGAACGCCGCCACGCCGTTCCTGCTCGACTTCATCCAGCGGGACACCGGTGGGCGCAGCCTGGACGTCAACGTCGAGGTGTACCGGGGCAACGTCCGGCTCGGCGGGGAGATCGCGACGGCGCTGGCCGGCCGTGCCTCCGGCGCTTCCGGTGCTGCGGCGGTCGGTGGTGCCGCCTCGGCGGGTGGTGCGGCGCCCGGCGTTGCCGCGGGCGGTGGTGCCGCGGTCGGCGATGCGGCCTCGGCGGGCGCCGTCGAGACCGGGGTCTGAGCCGTGCTGGGGGTGCTCGGGGACCTCGTCGAGGACATCGTGGTCTGGGCCGACGGCCCGCTGCGGCACGGCACCGACTCCGGCGCCCGGGTCTTCCGGCGGCGCGGCGGCAGCGCGGCCAACGTCGCCTGCTTCGCCGCCGGGCAGTACCCGGCCCGCTTCCTCGGCTGCGTCGGCGAGGACGCGGTCGGGGACGGCGTCGTCGCCGAACTGACCGGCCACGGCGTCGACGTACGGGTCTCGCGGCGCGGCCGGACCGGCAGCGTCGTGGTGCTGATCGACCAGGACGGCGAGCGGACCATGCTGCCCGACCGGGGCGCCGCCACGCTGCTGGAGCGGGTCCCGGACGCCTGGCTGGCCGGACTGACCCACCTGCACGTGCCGGCCTACTCCTTCGACGGCGAGCCGGTCGGCGGTACGGCGGTGGACCCGCT
>NZ_JBHVET010000522.1:0-6272 GCF_042802135.1 Kitasatospora sp. NPDC057512 | reverse complement strand
GGCGTCGACGGCTTCCGGCCCGCGACCCGCTACCAGGGCACCGACCTGCACGGACTGCTCGCGCTGGTGGCGGCCGGGCACGGGCTCACCCTGCTGCCCGAGCCGGTGCTCGCCGCGGCGCCCGGGGTCGGGTACGCGCCGATCGCCGCGCCGCGGCTGGTGCACCGCACGGAACTGGTCCACGGCAGCCTGCCGGAGGGGCCGGCGGCGCTGCTGGCGCGGCTGCTGGAGGAGTCCCGGGACCAGAGGTCCTGAGGCCTCGGAAATCGGTTGCGCGGGCCGTCGATGCCGATGAAATGATCAAGCGATGAGCACCGGAATCATCATCAGACAGGTACGGACCGAGGACTGGCAGCGGGCCCGGGACCTCCGCCTGGACGCGTTGCAGGACCCGGTCGCGGCCGTGGCCTTCCTGGAGACGTACGAGCAGGCCGTCACCAGGCCCGACGAGTTCTGGCAGGACCGCACGACCCGGGCGGCGACGGACCCGCACGTGGCGCAGTTCGTCGCGGAGGCCGGGGACGGGCGCTGGCTCGGCAGCATGACGGCCCTGGTCGAGCGGCCCGGCGGGAACGGCGCCCTGGAGGGCGACGTCATCGAGGTCGAGCAGGCGCACGTGGTCGGGGTCTTCGTCCGGCCGGAGGCGCGGGGCACCGGGCTGGCGCTCGACCTGATCCGGGCCGTCCAGGAGTGGGCGTGGTCGCTCACCGAGCCCAGGATCGAGCGGGTGCGGCTGTTCGTCCACGAGGACAACCCCCGGGCCGAGGCGATGTACCGGAAGGCCGGCTTCGAGCCGTCCGGGGTGACGCTGCCGGTGCCCGGCGGCCAGGCCGGCCGGGAGGTCGAGCTGGTGGTCCTGCGGGGCTGACCGTACGGGCCGGGGCGCGTCCGGCGCGGCGGTGGTTGTGGAGACGCGGTCACCAGGCGTTCACGTCCCGGGTCTGACGATGGTCGGCCGGGCGGTGCTGTCATGAGCACAGTCGCCCGGCGAGAGGCCGGGCCGGACCAGGAGTGCTTCCCCCATGATGCTCCGTCACCGTCTCACCGTCACCGCCTCGGCGGCCGTCCTCGCCGCCGCCGGGCTCGCCGCCGGCACCGCGCAGGCCGCCGCCCCGGCCCACGGAACCGCCCAGAAGGCCCGTACGCTCGCGGCGAGTTGTTCGCAGGCGTACCTGCCGCTGCCCGACCCGTCCTGCACCCCCGGTGCGTACAACCCGGACGTCACCCAGGCGACCATCGGCCAGACCATCTGCGTCTCCGGCTGGACCGCCACCGTCCGCCCGTCGACCAGCTACACCAATGCGCTGAAGGTGCAGCAGATCGCGGCCTACGGCTACGCGGACACCAGCACGGCGGACTACGAGGAGGACCACCTCGTCCCGCTGGAGCTCGGCGGCGCCCCGCGCGACCCGGCCAACCTGTGGCCCGAGCCGCGCTACGGCAGCCAGCCGGCGCAGAGCAAGGACTCCGTCGAGACCAAGCTCAAGAACGCGGTCTGCGGCGGCCGGGCCGGCCTCGACGACGCGCGCGCCGCGATCGCGAAGGACTGGACCACCGCGCTCAGCGTCCTGGGGCTGTGAGCCCGGCCCCGCGCTGAGGGAGCCGCCCGGTCCGTCCCTTCCTGGGACGGGCCGGGCGGACCGGGTGGGCGCCGGGCGGGCCGGGCAGACCGGGCGCGCGCCGGGCGGACCGGGTGGGCGTCGGGTGTCAGCGCCCGTCGCAGCCGGGGAGTGCCTCGCACATCGCCGCCGTCATGCCGGTGCCGACGGCCTTGTCCTCGGGGGCCTTCCAGGCGTCCTTGGGCTGGGCGCCGGCCTTGGTGGTGGCCCAGACGGCCAGCTCGCTGACCGTGCCGCCGTCGCCGACCACGTACTCGTGCAGGGTGACGGTGCCGCCGTCGGCCTGCGGGACGGTCAGGACGGCGGCGAAGTACGGCGCGTCCGGGGCGCTGTCGACCTTCACGGTGGCGCCGGGCGCGGTCTTGGCGCAGGACTTGAGCGCCTCCGTCAGGTGGGCCTCGGCCAGGTTGGTGGACTGCTTGGCGCCGCTGCTGTGGACCGGGTCGCCGTGGAACAGCAGGGTCTGCTGGGCCGCCCAGCGGTCCCCGCCGAAGCCGACCTCGGACTTCGCGGCGGCGGTGCCGGTGAACAGCGGCTCGTCGTCCTTGGCGATCGCGGCGCGGCACAGCTCCAGGCCCTTGAACTGGACCGGCCCGGAGACCTGCTTGGCGTTGGCCGCCAGCGGCGTGTAGTGGTAACTCTCGTCCATCGGGACGCTCTTGGTGTCCATCCAGGCCTTGTCCGGGATGCCCTTGTCGGAGCCGGCGGGCTTGGTGGGGTTGGTGCTGGGCGTGGGAGCCGCGGCGGGGAGGGCGGTCTGGCCGCCGCCCCCGTTGTCGGGCCCGCAGGCGCTGAGCGCGCCCAGGCAGACGAGGGCTGCGGCGGTGGCGGTGACGACTCTGGTGGTGCGCAACTGACGGTTCCTCGGGTGTCCGGTGGCGTGGAACGGGGTCGGCCGCGCACCGCCCTGCTGCCGGGCGCGCAGGACGGGGCCGACCGCGGGCCGCTGGTGCGCGGCGCCGGCCGTCCGTCCTCGCCGCCCGCGCGACGCGCGGTCGCGGGCACTCGGCATGGCGGGCCTCCCCCTGGGCGTAGGGCCGTCGGCTCCTCGGCCCGCCGCCCGCCTCGGAGATGAGGGGTGGTCAGGGTCGTGGCGGCGCATCGGCGGCGGTCGAAACCTATGCCACCGAACGGCCGCTCGCAAAGCCGGGTTCCGGCCGGAGGCCCGGATTCCCTTTGGGGTTGGTGGGGCCCATGGGGTGGGTGGGACCGGGCGGCAGGTGGCGGTCGAGGGAGCTCCGAGGTACGCGGCCGACCCGGGTGCAGCGCATCCGGGCTGGTGGGGGCGGGTGTGCCGCCCCCGGCGACCGACGGCGGAGGGGTGCGCGACGTCGACACCAGGAGCTGAACCGTGCGACGGGCGGCGGCCGTCGAACGGGGAGGAGGGCGCGTGCCGTGGTGCGGGTGTGCCGTTACGCGTGGGTGCCCGGGACGCCGAGCTGCTGGGCGAGCCAGGGGAGGGCCTGGGCGAAGGACGCGGCGCCGGTCTGCCAGGTGTGCCTGCCGGAGCCCACCACATTCACGGTGCGGATGCCGTCCTTCTGGGCCGCCGCCTCCAGGGCCCTGGCGGAGTCGATCTGGCCGTGCTCCTCGTCGCCCTGGGCGAAGTAGCCGGAGACGCCCTGGTACCTGGGATGGTGGGCGAGCACGGTCAGCGGGTCGTGGGCGGCCCAGGCCGCCGCGTCGCCCCCGTACAGCTCCTGGACGGTGTGGTCCTTGTCGCCGGTGGAGGGGCCCTTGTCGCCGGAGAAGTCGCCGAAGTGGGTGAAGACGTCCGGGTGCTCGACGGTGAGGCCGACCGCGCAGGTGCCGCCCATCGACCAGCCGGCCACGCCCCACTTGTGCGGGTCGGTGGCGGCGTTGAAGGTCTTCTGGACGAACGGCGGTACGTCCTTGAGCAGATGGCTCTCGGCCCGGCCGTGCGGGCCGTCCACGCACTCGGTGTCCACCCGGAAGCCGCCGGTGGCGTCCACGAACACCAGGATCGGGGCGAAGCCGTTGTGCCGGGCGGCGAAGGCGTCGGCGGTCTTCACGGCGTTGCCCGAGCGGATCCAGTTGTCGGGCGCCGCGAACTCGCCGCCGATCATCTCCAGGACGGGCAGCCTGGGCCGGGTCTGGCTGCGGAACCAGGCGGGCGGCAGGTAGACCAGCTCCTGGCGGTGGGCGAAGCCGCTCGCGGTGTCCGGTATGTCGACCGGGACGATGCGGCCGGTGCCCGTCCGGCCGTGGATCGACTTCAGCTCGTCCAGGGTGATCTGCTCCGGCAGCGGCTGCCCGCCGAGTTCGCCGATCGCGTCGTCCAGCGTCGGGTAGTAGCCGGTGGCGATGTTCACGCTGTTCGCCGCGCAGAACAGCGCCAGCAGCACGGTCGGCGCCACCAGCGCCCGCCGCCACCACCGCGCGCCGCGCCAGCCGAAGCCGAGCACGCACAGCGCCGCCACCGCCACCCCGCTCCACAGCCAGACCCCGAACGGGACCGGGTCGGTGATCCCGCCCAGCGCCGGCACGGCGACGGCGCCGGCCGCGGTGAGCGCCAGCGCCGTCCCGAGCGCGACCGGCCCCCGCCTCCGCAGCCACACCCGCTCCCGTCGGGCGGCGGTCGCCAGGAGCAGCGCGAGGGCCGCGGCCTGGACCGTCCACGGGAACCAGCCGTCGAGCAGGGAGACGTTCATACGGCCGGAGGCTAGGGGCGGAGGATGAGAGGCTGGTTAGAGGCTGGCAGTTCGCTGGAAGAGCGCTGTGAGGAGGAAGGGGACGCCGAAGGCCTCGGAATCCGGCTCCTGGGCCGTCATCGGGCGGATCTCCAGCGGCTCGAACTCACGGAACAGCGAACGCAGTTCGGCCGGCGAGTAGGCCAGCCCGCCCTCCAGCGAGCCGAGCCGGTAGAGCTCCTCGTCGGGCCGCTCGGAGCCCATCGCGCCGGCCGCGAAGGCGGTGACGGCGAAGTGCCCGCCGGGAGCGAGGACGCGGTCGAGGAGGGCCAGGTAGCCGACCCGGCGGTGCGGCGGCAGGTGGTGCAGGCAGCCGGAGTCGTAGACCAGGTCGTAGGCGTCGCAGGGGAGTTGGGCCTCGAAGATGCTCGCCCGGTGGAAGCGCGGGCCGGCTCCGGTGCCGGCCTCGCGGGCGCGCTCCTCGGCCCAGGCGAGGGCGGTGGCGGAGAGGTCGACGGCGTCCACCTCGAAGCCGAGCGAGGCCAGGTGGATCGCGTTGCGGCCGGTGCCGCAGCCCAGGTCGAGCACCCGGCCGGGGGCCGGCGGCAGCAGGCCGCGGTCCAGGTAGGAGACCAGGTTCTCGTCCGGCTTCGGCGCGAAGAACGGGCGCTCGGCGGACCGGTCCTCGTAGAACCGGTCCCAGAACGGTTCGGCCGGCCGGAAGAAGCCGTCGAGGAGGGCGAGGACGTCTTCGGTGGTACGGATCGTACGGTTCATGCGGCCGAGCGTAGGACGCTCGGAGGGCGGACGCGATCGCCGCAAAAGCCGCTGCGCGGTGGGCTGTTGGGGCCCTTCCGCTCCTGGTGCGGACGGGTGCTTCGGGGGCCGGTAGGCGGGCGGCGTCGCTGTCACCGGAGGCCGGGACGGGCCGTTTCCGCCGGGCGGGGAGGGGCTCCGGGCAGGGGGTCGACATCACGCTTCGATCAAGGATTCCCGGAAGGGACTCCCAGGCCTCCGCCAGTGAGGTGGTGTACGTTCGAAAAGTTTTGCCCGCTCCACGCTCCGCCCACCACGCCCACCGCCGACCCGGAAGACGTTTGCCTGCCGTGATAACGCCGACGACCGCTCCGTCGCACGAAGCCCGACCGACACGCCCCTCCTGCCGGAGGCGGACGACCGCCCTCGGCGCCGCCGCCGTGGCCGCCGCCCTCCTCGTGGCCGGGTGCAAGGCCTCGACCGAAACGGCCGACAGCACGCCGGTGCCGATCCCGAGCGTGATCGGAATGCACGGGGACAAGGCCAAGGACGCCCTCCAGAAGCCGGACGCCCGGGCCGCCAAGAACGTGACGTTCCAGGACGTCCACGCGGGCGAGTCCCACACGCGATCGGTCCTCATGCCGAGCCACTGGAAGGTGTGCTCCCAGCAGCCGGCCGCGGGGGAGCCCTCGGCGAAGGACACGACGGTGACGCTGTCCGTGGTGAAGAACGAGGAGGACTGCCCGGGCAGCGCATCGCCCGCGCCGTCGGACCCCGCCCCGGCGGCCCCGGCTCCGGCCCCGGCCGCGCCGGCCGATTCCGTGGCGCCAAGTACCCCTCCGGCGCCCCCTGCCCCGGCTGCTCCCGCCCCCGCCGCCCCGCCCGCCCCCGCCGCCCCGCCGGCCCCGGCTCCGACGCACGCCCCGCCGGCGCCGCAGCCCGCCGCGCCCTCGGAGCACCAGGCGTCAGCCTGCACCACCGACTCCAAGGGCAACTGCATCGTCCGCGGCCGCATCTGCCCCAACAGCGCCCACGGCGACACCGGCAGCGACGCCAACGGCCACGTCCTCACCTGCCGGGACAACAACGGCTGGCGCTGGGAGTAGCCGCCCGCCGAGCCGGGGCGGCCGACGAACCGCCCCGGCCCGGTAGTGCCGATGGTGGATCAGACGGAAAATCGCGCGTGCGGTGTGGCGCGTTCCCACACCGCCTCGAACGCGCCTGGGGAATTCGACCACGGTCTTGC
>NZ_JBHVET010000521.1:0-6298 GCF_042802135.1 Kitasatospora sp. NPDC057512 | reverse complement strand
CGTCGGCTACGAGATGGCCCTGCTCGTCGACCGCGCCGGCGCCGTCCTCACCCCCGCACTCCGCGCGGAACTCCAGGGCAGTCTCCTGCACTGACCGGGACCCGCGCGGCTCACCCACCGGCCCGACCGCGCCGGGTCCGACCCGACCGGACCCGGCGCCACACCCTCAGCTACCCTCAGGCAGCTGATCCCGCCTCAGCTGGCACCGCCCCAGCTGGAACCGGCTGCCCAAGGCTGCAGCACTAGGAGGACCCATGACCCCGCCTTCGACACCCGCCGGCCCGTACGGCAACGGGTACGGCAGCGGCTACGGCGGGCAGCAGTCCGACGGCTACGAGCAGCAGCCGCTGGTCCGCCCGTACGCGATGACCGGCGGACGGACCCGTCCGCGGTACCAGCTCGCCATCGAGGCCCTGATCTCCACCACCGGCTCGGCCGACCGGGCCGGCGGGCTGCTGCCCGAGCACGCCCGGATCGTCAGCCTCTGCCGCGAGGTCAAGTCCATCGCGGAGATCTCCGCACTGGCCGGCGTCCCGCTCGGTGTCGCCCGCATCCTCGTCGCCGACCTTGCCGAGGCCGGTCTCGTCGCCATCCACCAGCCCGCCGCCGCGGGCGAGTCGGGCGGAACGCCCGATGTCACGCTGCTCGAAAGGGTCCTCAGTGGACTTCGCAAGCTCTAACGCGGCCGCCCCCACCCGCGCCACCACCTCCGCGAAGATCGTCGTCGCGGGCGGCTTCGGCGTCGGCAAGACCACGCTCGTCGGCGCCGTCTCCGAGATCAACCCCCTGCGCACCGAAGCCGTCATGACCTCGGCCTCCGCCGGCATCGACGACCTCAGCCACGTCTCCGGCAAGACGACCACCACCGTCGCCATGGACTTCGGCCGCATCACCCTCGACGAAGACCTCATCCTCTACCTCTTCGGCACCCCCGGACAGGACCGCTTCTGGTTCATGTGGGACGACCTCGTCCGAGGCGCCATCGGAGCCGTCGTCCTCGTCGACACCCGCCGCCTCGCCGACTGCTTCCCCGCCCTCGACTACTTCGAGAACAGCGGACTGCCCTTCGTCGTCGCCCTCAACGGCTTCGACGGACACCAGCCCCACACCCCCGACGAAGTCCGCGAAGCACTCCAACTCGGCGCCGACACCCCCGTCATCACCCTCGACGCCCGCCGCCGCGACAGCGCCAAGAGCGCCCTCATCACCCTCGTCGAACACGCCCTGCTCGCCCGGCTCCGCTGAGCGAGGGGGGAACCGCACGGCCCCGACGGTCCGTCCTCCGCGACGGGCCGTCGGGACCGCGGTGCCTACCCGCCGGTGACTTCCGGGGGCCGCGCGCAAGACCCGTGTATAAGCAGCGGATAACAGTTCGGTAGGCATTTTGTGATCAACAATGACTCAGCGTGGCGAAACAGCGTCACTCAGCGCCAGGTGACCACGGTTTTGCTCCGTCATGTCGGTGAATGTCCAGAATGTACCGACGCGGGTGCCGGACGGCGGCTGTTTGTCCCCCATCCCAGCACGTGCTGAAATTCCAGCTACCCCTGGTTTCTCCTGCGCCGACCCCTACGGCGGCGGTTCAGGGCCCCGGGGTAGCGCTGGATTGATCCATGGCCGGCAGTCGGCCGAGAGGTAGTTGTCGAGTGAGGCGTAAGCAGCAACCCGCCCCGCAGCGGCGCTCCGAGCCCCGCCAGAGCGAGCCGAACGGTACCCCGGGAGACCCGGCCGGATTCTCCGCGTTCGCTCCCACCGAGGAACGCTCCCAGAGCACCGTCCCGGCTCCCGAGCCCCCGGCCGCGGCACCCCGCGGCGGCGGCTCGTCCGGCGACGGCGGCTCGAGCCGGTACGACTTCCTCCGCCCGCGCAACTGGCGCGTGCCGACCCGTCTGATCGCGATCCTGCTGATCCCCGTGACCATCAGTCTCGTCTTCGGTGGTCTGCGCGTGAACACCTCGGTCGACGGCTTCATCAAGGCCTCCCGCGCCGAGAAGACCGCGGAGCTGGCCAAGGCGGCGACCGAACTCGCCGAGGCGCTGGAGAACGAGCGCGACAAGACGCTGATACCCCTGCTCACCAAGCAGGACCCGAACAACGAGGTGGCCAAGCGCCGCGGCGCCACCGACGCCGCACTGAAGGCGTACAACGCCGCCTACGCGGCCTCCGACAAGTCGGGTGAGCTCCCCCGGCGTCACGAGGCCTTCCAGACCCTGGTGGTCGACCTGCCGCACCTGCGGGCCAACGCGTACATCCCGGAGCTGTTCATCAGCGCCACGGCCAACGCGTACTCGGTCATGCTCGACCCGCTGCTGGCCTTCGACAACTCGGTCGGCCTGGGCTCCGCCAACGCCACCAGCAAGGGCCGCGCGATCTACGCGATGTCGCTGGCCAAGGCCGCGGCGTCGACCCAGCGCGCGCTGATGCTCAACCTGCTGGTCGGCATCTCGGCGAACGCCACCACGCGCTACGAGAACCAGGACGTGATCCAGCAGATCCTGATCTCGGAGAAGCTGGAACAGGTCTCCATCAACGAGTTCAACACCGGCAGCGCCCCCGAGGACGCCGCCAAGTACGCGGCCGCGCAGATCGCCCAGACCGCGGCCCAGGACCGCTCGGCGTACAAGATGCCCAACGGCGCGCCGCCCACCATGCAGGGCCTGCTCCAGCTCGGCGCCTCGTACAGCCAGGCCGCCGCGGAGGGCCAGCAGAAGGGCAAGGCGGTCGCCGACGCCGCGTACACCGAGGCGAAGAACTCCGGCCTGACCCAGGAGAACTGGACCCAGGCCACCGACACCCACATCCAGGCCCTGCGGAACACCGAGCTCGCGCTGCTGGACGAGGTCCTCACCGACTCCCGAAACCTGAAGGACAACGCGCTCTACGACGCCATCCTCAACACGGTCATCGTCGTCGCGGCGCTCATCCTGGCCGGCCTGCTGACCGGCTACGTGGCCCGCTCGATGATCCTCGGCATGCGCACCCTGCGCAGCGCCGCCCTGGAGATCGCCGACCACCGCCTGCCGGACCTGGTCGAGAAGCTCTCCAAGACCGACCCCGACCGGGTCGACACCTCGGTGGCCCCGATCCCGCTGCACGGCAAGGACGAGATCGGCGAGGTCGCCCGGGCGTTCGACCAGGTCCACCAGCAGGCCGTGGCGCTCGCCGCCGAGCAGGCCCTGCTGCGAGGGAACGTCAACGCGATCTTCACCAACCTGTCGCGCCGCAGCCAGAGCCTGATCCAGCGCCAGCTGGCGCTGATCACCGACCTGGAGAACAACGAGGCCGACCCGGACCAGCTGGAGAACCTCTTCAAGCTGGACCACCTGGCCACCCGTATGCGCCGCAACGGTGAGAACCTGCTCGTCCTCGCGGGCGAGGAGGCCGGCCGCCGCTGGAACACCCCGGTCCCGCTGGTCGACGTGCTCCGCGCCGCCGCCTCCGAGGTGGAGCAGTACGAGCGCGTCGAGCTCTCCGGCATCCCGGAGGTCGACGTCGTCGGCGCCGCCGTGACCGACCTCGTCCACCTGCTCGCCGAGCTGCTGGAGAACGCCACCTCGTTCTCCAGCCCGCAGACCCGGGTGCTGGTCAACGCGACCCGCCTGCCGGACGGCCGCGTGCTGGTCGAGATCCACGACAAGGGCATCGGCCTCACCGCCGAGGACTTCGCGGAGATCAACGAGAAGCTGGCCGAGCCGCCCACGGTGGACGCCACCATCTCCCGCCGCATGGGCCTGTTCGTGGTCGGCCGGCTCTCCCAGCGGCACGACGTCCGCGTCCAGCTCCGCCCGTCCGGCGAGTCCGCCGGCACCACCTCGCTGGTCATGCTCCCGCCGTTCGTCACCCAGTCCGGTGCGGCGCCGGAGCCGGACGAGCAGTTCACCGTCTCCCGGATCTTCGCCGAGCAGGAGCCGGCCGCCGAGTGGGCGCCGGACACCCGCGCCCGCAGCGCGGCCGAGCTCGGCTTCGACGACCACCTCACCGGCACCGGCAACGCCGGCTCCAGCGGGTTCAGCCCGGCCCTGGAGGCCGTCCAGCGCTCGCAGCGCCTCGACCAGGTCCGCCGCGCGGCCCTGGAGAGCGCCCCGCAGGCGCCGGTGGTCGACGCCGAGGTCGAGGAGGACTACCAGCAGGGCTACGACCAGTACGCCCCGCAGGGCTACGAGCAGCAGGGCCACGCCGGCGAGCAGTACGCCGACGACCAGTACGGCTACGACCAGGGCGGCTACCAGCAGGACGGGTACCAGCAGGACGGGTACGCCCAGGACGGCTACGACCAGTACGCCCCGCAGGGCTACGAGCAGCAGCAGGGCCACGCCGGCGAGCAGTACGCCGACGACCAGTACGGCTACGACCAGGGCGGCTACCAGCAGGACGGGTACGCCGACCAGTACGGCCGCCCGGCCCAGGACTCCCCGGCCGGCCACCCGTACGCCCCGGAGCCGCCCGCGCTGCCCGCCGCCGAGCCGCCGCGCACCACCCTGCCGTCCGGGCTGCCGCAGCGCCGTCCCGGCGAGCAGCTGGCGGGCGGCGGCCTCCCCGCCGCGCCGGCCGGCGGCAGCCCGTCCGGCGACAGCCCAAACTGGTTCGCCGGCGCCAAGGACACCTCGGCGTCCCCGACCCAGCGCGGCCACGACGTGTCCTCGCTCGGCGGTTACGGCCCGACCGGCCCGACCGCCAGCGCCGCCTGGCAGTCGCCGAACGACGGCGACTGGCAGCGGGCCGAGCAGCTGCGCGAGCCCTCCTCCGCCGGCACCACCGGTGCCGGTCTGCCGCGGCGCGTGCCCAAGCAGAACCTGGTGCCCGGCAACGCCAAGTCCACCCCGCAGGACGGGCCGCAGGTCTCCCGCAGCCCGGAGGAGGTCCGTGGCCGCCTCACCAACCTGCGCCGCGGTGTGGAGCAGGGCCGCAGTGCCGGTAACACCGGAAGCTTCCGGATCGACCCCGATCAGGTAGACCAGTCCGGCAACGGACAGAACCGGAGCACCGATCTCTTCGGCGGCTCGAACCACCAGGAGCGTTGAGTTGACTCAGATGAGCCAGGCCGCACAGAACCTGAACTGGCTGATCACCAATTTCGTGGACAACACCCCCGGGGTGTCCCACACCGTGGTGGTCTCCGCGGACGGCCTCCTGCTGTGCATGTCCGAGGGCTTCCCGCGCGACCGCGCCGACCAGCTCGCCGCCGTCGCCTCCGGCCTCACCTCCCTCACCTCCGGCGCCAGCCGGATCTTCGAGGGCGGCGAGGTCAACCAGACCGTCGTCGAGATGGAACGGGGCTTCCTGTTCCTGATGGCCGTCAGCGACGGCTCCGCGCTCGCCGTCCTGGCCGCGCCGGACTCCGACATCGGCCTCGTCGGCTACGAGATGGCCCTGCTCGTCGACCGCGCCGGCGCCGTCCTCACCCCCGCACTCCGCGCGGAACTCCAGGGCAGTCTCCTGCACTGACGGTTCGTCGGATACCGTCCAGGTATTCGAAGTACCTCCGCGTCCTTCCCGGGCCCGCTTCGGCGGGCTCGGGTTCGGACGTTGTACGGCCTTCGCACCACCGGCTCCGGACCTGCGCCGAAGCTCGCACCGCACCGCCGCACCCTGTGAGGAGAGGAACCGTGACACCGCCCGACGACCGCAGCGGCCAATACGGTGTTCCGTACCCTGGCACAGGCCATGACGCCTTCGGAGCACCCGGCGTCGGCCACGGTCAGCAGTACGGCCGGCACCAGTACGGACAGCCCCGGCAGCCGTACCCCCGGCCCGAAGAGCAGTACGGCCAGTACGACCAGTACGCCCGGCAGCCCTCGTACGGCGCCCCGGCGCCCGGGTACCCGGCACCGGCGCCCGAGCCGGCACCCGGCTACCTGCCCGCCCAGGAGCCCGGCCACGTCGAGGAGTTCGAGGACGAACCCGACTCCGGCCCGCTGATCCGCCCGTTCGCGATGACCGGTGGCCGGACCAGGCCGCGCTACGAACTCGCGCTGGAGGCCCTGGTCTCCGCCGACGTCGACCCGCAGCGCATGGCCACCCTGCTCCCCGAGCACCAGCGGATCTGCACGCTGTGCACGGAGGTCAAATCCGTCGCGGAGGTGTCGGCGCTGCTCTCCCTTCCCCTGGGAGTGGCCCGCATCCTCGTGGCCGACCTGGCCGAGGCCGGCCTGGTCGCCATCCACCAGCCCGCTTCCGGCGGCGAAACCGGAAACCAGCCCGACGTCACGCTGCTCGAAAGGGTCCTCAGTGGACTTCGCAAGCTCTAACGCGGCCGCCCCCACCCGCGCCACCACCTCCGCGAAGATCGTCGTCGCGG
>NZ_JBHVET010000520.1:0-6314 GCF_042802135.1 Kitasatospora sp. NPDC057512 | reverse complement strand
GGGTGGTGGGCGGCCTCACGCGGCCGTCGCGGTCTTCGCCGCGGCGGCGTCCGCGTGCCCGGGGCGCGGGGTGCGCAGGGTGGCCGCCGCGAGCAGGCCTCCGGCCACCGCGATCGCCGCGGCGCCGAGGAAGGCCGCGGAGAATCCCGAGGTCAGGCCCTGGACAGTGGCGTCCGGGGTTCGGGCGCCGGCCAGTGCGGTCATCGCGGCCAGACCGAGCGCCGAGCCCACCTGGTAGCCGGTGTTGACGATGCCGGAGGCGAGGCCGCCGTCCTCCGGGGGCGCGCTGGAGATCGCGGTGCCGAGGGAGGGGATGAAGGCGAGCGCCATGCCGATCGCGGCGAGCAGGGAGGCGGGCAGCACGTCGGTCCAGAAGTTGCCGTCCGGGCGGGCCAGCGAGAGCCCGGCCAGGCCGGCGCCGAGGGCGAGCATGCCGGTGACGACCAGCGCCTTGGGACCGAAGCGGGCGATCAGCCGGGGCGCCAGGGTGATCATGATGCCCATGATGGCGACGGTCATCGGCAGCAGGGCCGCGCCGCTGGCGAAGGCGCCGAGGTGGAGCACCTGCTGGAGGTAGAGGTTCAGGAAGAACCACATCGGCACCCAGGCCGCGGCCAGCAGGAACTGGGCGAGGTTGGCGGCGCCGAGGTTCGGCACCCGGAAGATGCCCAGCCGCATCAGCGGCTCGCGGCGCCGGCCCTGGAGGACCAGGAAGGCGGTCAGCAGTGCGGCCGCGCCGGCCAGGGTCAGCAGGGTCGACGCGGAGGCCCAACCCGCCTCCGGGGCGCGGACGACGGCGTACACGGCGGCGGCCAGGCCGGCGGTGACGGTGAGCGCGCCGACGAGGTCGATGCCGCCGCGGCGCCGGGGCGCGGAGGGCATCAGCGCGGGAGTGGCGAGCAGCGCGACCGCGGCCACCGGGATGTTGATGTAGAACACCCAGGGCCAGCTGACGTACTGGGTGATCAGCCCGCCGAGGAAGACGCCCGCGGTGCCGCCGGCCGGGGCCGCCGCGCCGTACAGGGCGAAGGCCTTGGTCAGTTCCCTCGGGTTCCCGCCGAAGAGCGTCATCAGCAGGGTGAGTGCCGAGGGGGCGATGAGGGCGGCGCCGAGGCCCTGGACGCCGCGGCCGGCCAGCTCGGTGGGCACGTTCCCGGCGAGGCCGGCGAGCAGGGACCCGGCGCCGAGGACCGCCCAGCCGGCACTGAACAGGCGGCGGGCGCCGAGCAGGTCGGAGAGCCGTCCACCGAGCAGGAGCAGGCCGCCGAAGGCGACCACGTACGCGTTGAACACCCAGGACAGGTCCTCCTGGCCGAAGCCGAGGGCGTCCTTCATCCTGGGCAGGGCCACCCCGATGATCGAGGTGTCCATGATCACCACGAACTGCGCGGCGGCGATCAGCGCGAGTGCGCGCCACCTCCGGGGGTCGGGCCCGGTGCTGTCGGTTGCCATCTCTTACTCCCTACCCGTGAGGGGTATCGGCCGGGGGCGGTGCCTCGCGGCGATGGCCGGGGATCGTCAACTCGCAGGAATGGCACGGTGGGTGTGCCGGTCGACGACTCCGGTGAGGACGACCGAGAACATACCCTAGGGGGGTAGGGTTTAGTCAACGGAGCCGGACGGTGGGGATCGGCGAACGCGGGGCGGGGGGCATCACGCGAGGGCGGGGAATTCCGGCGCCCGTGGACGCGGTTCGACGAGATGTCGGCAACCGCCTTGTGAAGGGGATTTCGTGCGCGCCATCCGGATCGACCGCTTCGGCACCCCCGAGGTCCTCGGCCTCGTCGAGACCTCCCGGCCCGTGCCCGGGCCCGGGGAGGTGCTGGTCCGGACCGTCGCGAGCGGCATCAACCCCGTCGACGACAAGACCCGGGAGGGGGCCATCGGCGAGGGCGCTCCCCCGCTGCCGATGACGCTCGGCTGGGACCTGGCCGGCGTCGTGGTCGACGGCGGCGACAGCCCGCTGGAGGCGGGGGACCGGGTCATCGCCATGTCCCACCAACTCGGCACCGCGCGCGGCACCTGGGCCGACCTGGTCGTCCTCCCTGCGCAGGCGGTGGCCGTCGCGCCGCGGACGGTCAGCCTGGTCGAGGCCGCCACGCTGCCGCTGCCCGGGCTGACGGCCTTGCAGACGCTGGACTGGCTGGCGGTGTCCGCCGGGGAGCGCCTGCTGATCGCCGGGGCCGCCGGCGCGGTCGGCGGGCTCGCCCTGCAGACAGCCCGGGCGCGGGGCGTCGAGGTCGACGCCCTGGTCTCCCGGGACGCCCAGGCCGGCTTCGCCCGCGAGCACGGCGCGGGGCTCGTCGCCACCGACCCCGCCGCCTTCCGGGGCGGCGGCTACGACGCGGTCTTCGACACCTTCGGGGCCTTCGTCACCGACGCCGTCGCCGACGGCGGCCGGTACGCCTCGGTCGCCACCCAGGCCGGCCCCGTCCCGGACCTCTCCGCCCGGGGCGTGCGCACCACCGTCCACCAGGTGCGCGAGGACGGCGCCGGGCTGGCCGAGTTGGCCCGGCTCGTCGACGACGGCGCCCTGCGGCCGCGGGTGCACGCCACGTACGGGCTCCAGGAGATCCGGGCCGCGCACGAGCGGTTCCGCGAGGGCGGCCTGGCCGGGAAGATCGTCGTGACGTTCTGACCGCGCCCTCGGCCGCCTCACCCGGCAGCCCTTGGCCGCGCCGGACTACCGGACCGGCGGCGGGAGTTCGCCGACGCGGTCCACGGCGGCCCGGGCGAGGACCGCGGAGGTGCCGACCACCGTCCCGGCCGGGCCCGCGTCGCCGTCCTCGGCGAGGATCGTGCGCTCACCGAGGAACGCGTACGTGGTCCGGTCGAAGACCCACTGCGTCTGCCGCCCGTACGCCGTACGGGCCACGGCGACGCCCTCGCGCCCGGCGGCGTCGACGGCCGAGGCGACCACCGTGACCCCGGGGATCCGCTCGGCCGCCCGGTAGAGCGCGGCGCCGACCTGCGGCGGCGCCCAGGTCTCGGCCAGCAGGTCGCCGATCGCCGTGAAGGCCCGCTGGTCCGGGTCCTGGCCCTGACCGCGGGTCTGGTCCCTGATCAGCCGCAGCAGGGCGTTCGGGTCGGTGGGCAGCGAGGCGACGAAGGCGTGGGTCGGTTCGCCGACCGACGGGCCGCCCCCTCCGCCGGTCGCGTCGGGCCGGGCCGTCGCCCCCGGCCGGTCGAGGTGGAGGACCGGCCCGTCCTCGCCGAGCCGGGTGTCCGGCCCGCCCTCCTCGCGCAGCAGGCCGGGGCGGCTGCCGTCGGCGGACAGCCAGACCTGCCGGGTGTGCGCGGGGGCCATGGTCACGGGGCCGCCGCCCGCGCTCTGCGCCGCGAAGGCGACCCTGCTCTCGATGTAGACGAACTGGTCGGCGCGGACCGCCGGTTGCTCCGATCCGGCGGCGGCGAGGGCGATGCGGTCGAGCAGCCGTACGGCCTCGGAGCCGCCGGTCGCGCCGCTTCCCGCCACCGCCGCGCGGTCCCGCCCGGGCGTCCCCGCGCCCCTGGGGTCCAACGCCACGACGCCGACCACCGCCAGGGCGCAGGCGAGCGCCGGCACCGCGATCCGGAACCGGGCCGGACGCCTGGCGGGGCGTCGGGCCGAACGCCCGGCCGGACGCCGGACCGGACGCCGAAGCGGATCGGGGCGACCCTGCGGCTCGGCGGCCTTGCGCAACAGTGCTTCCCTGAGCAGCAGTTGGCGGTCCGCGTCCAGGCCGGGCACCGCCGGCGGGGGCAGCAGCTCGGCGAGTTCGCGGCGCTCCGACTCCTCGGATGCCGGGCGCTGCGCGGCGCGCCGTGGGGTGGCGTTCATCCGTGGCTCTCCTGGGTCGACGGCCGGAGCGCGGGGAGGCGGCCCGGTACGGGCAGGGCGGGGACGGCGGCGCGGGCCCTGGCCTCGGCCTTCGCCTTCGTCTTCGCCTCCGCCCTGGCCTCGGCCTCGGTGAGTTCGCGCAGCCGGGCCCGCGCCCGGGACAGTCGCGAGCGGACGGTCCCGACCGGCGTGCCGAGCGCCTCGGCCGCGCTCGCGTAGTCCAGTCCGGCCCACACCACCAGCGTGAAGACCTCCCGGTCGCGGCGCCGGAGCCGGGCCAGCGCCCGGCGCGCGGCCCGCAGCTGCTCGACGTCCGCGAGGTGCGCGACCAGGTCCTCGGAGAAGTCCGGGACGGCGCCGCGCTCCGGGATCCGGGCGAGCGCGAGGTCGCGGCGCCGCCGGGCGCGGGCGTTGCGGCGCATGATGTTGGTCGCGATCCCCAGCAGCCACGGGCGCAGGCCGTCGCCGTCGGGGTGCAGCCGCTCCCGGCCCCGCCACGCCTCCAGGAAGGTCGTCGAGACGACGTCCTCGGCCTCCGCCCAGTCGCCCGTCACGCGCAGGGCGTAGCGGTACAGCACCTGGGCGTGCTCGTCGTAGAGCTCGCCCAGGACGTCGGGGTCGCCGCGGCGCAGACGCGTTCTCATGAGTGCTTCCACACTCTGCCCTGCCCGGTCCGGCTCCAGAGTTCCGGTGACGTGCGTCACAGGCCCCGGCCCGCCACGGATGTGGCCCGGCTCACAGGAACTCCCTTGCCCCTCCGAGCAGTACAGGACATGACCACCGCTTCCGCTCCCCGTTCCCTTCCCCGCCGGAACGCCCTCCGGGCCCTGGCCGTCGCCGTCGCCCTGGTCGGCGCCTCGACTCCCGCCCTCGGCGGCCCGGCCTTCGCCGCCGAGCCGGAGACGTACACCCTCACCGTCCGGCACCTGGACCGCGCCGGCCACCCGACCGCGCCGTACCGGACCGGCGTCACCGGGATCTCCGGCCCCGGCGCCGACACCTCGGTCCTGCTGGACGCCCCCTCCGGCGTCACCACCGTGCGGCTGCCCAAGGGCCGGTACGTGCTGGACAGCAACCTGGTCTCGGGTCTGGAGCCGGGCGGGACGATCTGGACGGACTGGATCGTCCAGCCGCGCCTCGACCTCGACCACGACACCACCGTCACCGTCGACGCGCGGACCACCGCCCTCGTCGACGTCCGGCCCCCGGACGGGTCCGCGCGCTTCCGGCACAGTGGGATGTTCGTCGAGGTCACCCACGAGGGTGCCACCAGGACCGTCAACGTCGCCAACGGGTCGCCGAACCTGCGGGTCGCCCACCTCGGGCCGGAGACCGAGGCCGGGGCGGTGAAGCAGTGGTTCGACGTCAACTGGGACACCGACAGCGGCGGCTACCTGCTCGGCCGGACCTCCACCGGCACCCGCGCGCTGACCGGGTTCAGCAAGCACTACTCCGCGCGGGAGCTGGCCACCGTGAACATCCGCGGCGCCGCCGGACCGGGCGGCGCCGGGGCCGCGCTCGTCAGCCTCCAGCCCAGCGACGGAGCGAACATCGGCGAGTCCCGGAGCGTCACGACGCCCGGCACCGCCACCTTCCACGTCGCACCCGAGCGCGGCACCTGGGACATCGGCGTCACCGTCCCCCGCGCCGACGGCAGCCGGCCGAACCACTACACCGAAGACCGCGTCGCCGTACGGGCCGGGGCCACGACCACCCGGACCTTCGACGGCCCGGTCTTCGGCCCCGCGCTCACCGACCGCCCCGCCGTCTCCCGCGACGGCGACCGGATCACCGCGGACGTCCCGCTGCTCGCCGACGGCGACGGCCACGTGCCGTGGACCCCGTCGTTCGACACCGCCTACACCTCGCTGTACCGCGACGGCGTGCTGGTCGGCGCCGCCTCCGACGCGGCCGGGCGCGGCGAGTTCACCGTGGCCCCGGGCAAGGCCGACTACCGCCTGGCCACCACCGTGACCCGCAAGGCCGCGGCCGGCGCGACCACCCGGGTGACCGCGTCCTGGACCTTCGCCTCCGCCACCACGGCCACGCCGACCGCGCTCCCGGTCAGCGCCGTACGGTTCACCCCCGAGCTCGACCCGACCGGCACCGCGACGGCCGGCAGCGCGCTGCGCATCCCGGTCACCGTGCAGGGCGCCGCCGCCGACGGCCGCGTCCGCTCGCTCACCGTCTCGTCCTCCACCGACGGCGGCGCCTCCTGGACCCGCCTCCCCGTCGAGGCCGGCGCCGTCACCGTCCAGAACCCCCCGGCCGGCACCGCCGTCTCCCTGCGCGCCGAACTGACCGACACCGACGGCAACACCCTCGACCAGACCATTACCGAGGCCTACCGCACCCGGTGACCGTCCCGTTGCGAAGAACCTTGAGCGGTCCTCACCGAAGCCTGACGGATCACACCGCGTCTCGTCGGAGGTCAAGCGCGCAGGGCAGGGCCCTGTTGTGCCTACCGGATCCGCGATCGGCTCGGCCGGGATCC
>NZ_JBHVET010000519.1:0-6337 GCF_042802135.1 Kitasatospora sp. NPDC057512 | reverse complement strand
GTCCCTCAACGAGGCCCCGGGCGGCGGGGCGGACGGCGGTCTCTCCCCAAAGAGGACGCCAGGATGGCTCGGTGGTGCTGTCCTGCCGGACTCGGCGGCCCTCTTCGGGCTCAGTGGAACTGCTCGGCCTCGGTGGAGCCGGTCAGGGCGAGCGTCTCGGCGTTCGGGTTGAGCGCGGTGGAGACCAGGTCGAAGTACCCGGTGCCGACCTCGCGCTGGTGCTTCACGGCGGTGTAGCCGTCCGGCACGGCCGCGAACTCGGCCTCCTGGAGGTCGACGTAGGCCGTCATCCCGTGCTCGGCGTAGCCGCGGGCGAGCTGGAACATCGAGTGGTTGAGGGCGTGGAACCCGGCCAGCGTGATGAACTGGAAGCGGTAGCCCATCGCCCCCAACTCGCGCTGGAACTTGGCGATCTGGTCGTCGTCCAGCGCGGCCTTCCAGTTGAAGGAGGGCGAGCAGTTGTACGCCAGCATCGTGTCCGGGTGCTCGGCCTTGACCGCCTCGGCGAACTCCCGGGCCTGCTCCAGGTCCGGGGTGCCGGTCTCCACCCAGAGCAGGTCCGCGTACGGGGCGAAGGCCAGGCCGCGCGAGATCACCGGCGCCATGCCGGGCTCGACCCGGTAGAACCCCTCGGCGGTACGCTCGCCGGTGCAGAACCGGGCGTCGCGCTCGTCCACGTCGCTGGTCAGCAGGTTGGCGGCGAGCGCGTCGGTGCGGGCGACGATCAGGGTCGGCACGTCGGCGATGTCGGCGGCGAGGCGGGCGGCGTTCAGGGTGCGGATGTGCTGGACGGTGGGGACGAGCACCTTGCCGCCGAGGTGGCCGCACTTCTTCTCGGAGGCCAGCTGGTCCTCGTAGTGGATGCCCGCCGCGCCGGCCGCGATCATGCCCTTGGTCAGCTCGAAGGCGTTCAGCGGGCCGCCGAAGCCGGCCTCCGCGTCGGCGACGATCGGCACCAGCCAGTCCGGGCCGCCGTCCGTCCCCTCCGCCGCGTCGATCCCGTCCGCCCGCAGCAGCGCGTTGTTGATCCGACGCACCACCTGGGGAACGGAGTTGGCGGGGTAGAGGCTCTGGTCCGGGTACGTCTGCCCGGCCTGGTTGGCGTCGGCCGCGACCTGCCAGCCGGACAGGTAGATCGCCTGCAGCCCGGCCTTCACCATCTGCACGGCCTGGCCGCCGGTCAGCGCGCCGAGCGCGTGGACGTAGTCCTGCTGGTGCAGCTGCCGCCACAGCCGCTCGGCGCCGCGCCGGGCCAGGCTGTGCTCCTCGCGCACCGTCCCGGACAGCCGGACCACGTCGGCCGCCGTGTAGGTCCGCTCGACGCCCGCCCACCGCGGGTCGGAGGCCCACCGGGCGGTGAGCTCCGCCGCCTGCTGCTCCTGCTGCTGCCGGACCGACTGAGTCATGGGTCTGCTCCCCAGGGTGCTCGTTTGCTCGTTGCGAAGGATGTGACGCACCTCACCGCGAGGGCGAGTGGGCGGCCGGACGGTGCTGGGCTGCGGTGGCACACCGCGGGACGTGGATGCCCGGACAGCGCACCGGACCGCGACCGACCTGGTGTTCTTCGACTGTCCTGCGCACCTCCCGGCCGCACCACCGACTCTGGCACCCCCGCCGAGTCGCCGTCACCGGTGGACCGGTGCCAAGTTCTGCGAACGCTCCCCGGCGAATCCGCGAAGGTTGCGAACACCGGACCGGCCGCTCCGCGGCTAGGCTGCCCGCGCCGGATCGACCGAGGCGCACAGTGGGGAGAGCGACACGATGGGAAAGGCCTTCGCCGGTGCCCGGCTGCGCCGCCTGCGCGAGGAGCGCGGCCTCAGTCAGGCCGCCCTCGCCCGGCTGCTCGACCTCTCGCCCAGCTACGTCAACCAGCTGGAGCACGACGCCCGGCCCCTCACGGTGCCCGTCCTGCTGCGCCTCACCGAGGCCTTCGGCGTGGAGGCCGGCTACTTCGCCCCGCCCGACAGCGCCCGGCTCACCGCCGAACTGCGCGACGCGCTCGGCGAGGAGATCACGGGCGGCCGGATCACCGGCGGGGACCTCGACGAACTCGCCGCCCGACTGCCCTCCGTGGCACGGCTGTTGACCGACCTGGCCCGCGGCCGCCGGGACGCCGCCGAGCGGCTCGCCGTCCTCGCCGGGGACCGCGGCCTCGGGGTCGACGCGCACACCCCGCACGAGCAGGTCCGCGAGTTCTTCTACCGCCGCCGGAACTACCTCCACGAACTCGACACGGCGGCCGAGGAGTTGGCGGCTTCCATCGGCCTGCGGCGCGGGGAGGTCCGGACGGTGCTGGCCGAGCGGCTCGCCACCGGGCACCGGGTCCGGATCGCCACCGGAGGCGGACAACTGCACCGGTACGACGAGCCGACCCGGACCCTCCGGCTATCCGACCGGCTGCGCCCCGGCCAGCAGGCCTTCCGGATGGCCACCCAGCTGGCCTACCTGGAACACGACTCCCTGGTGTCCGAACTCGCCTCCCAGGACAGCCCGGAGGGCTCCACCGCCTTCGCGCTCACCCGGATCGGCCTGGCCAACTACTTCGCCGCCGCCCTCGTGCTGCCCTACGCCGCCTTCCACGCCCAGGCGGAGGCGGCCCGCTACGACATCGAGCACCTCGCCGACCACTTCGGCGTCGGCTACGAGACGGTCTGTCACCGGCTCAGCACCCTGCAGCGCTCCGGCCTGCGCGGGGTGCCGTTCTCCTTCGTGCGCGTCGACCGGGCAGGGAACGTCTCGAAGCGCCAGTCCGCCACGCCCTTCCACTTCTCCCGCACCGGCGGCACCTGCCCGCTGTGGAACGTCTACGACGCCTTCGCCGCCCCCGGGCGCGTCCACGTCCAGGTCGCCGCCATGCCGGACGGCCGCCGCTACCTCTGGACCGCCCGCGCCGTCACCCGCTCGCCCGGCGGCTGGGGCCGCCCCGGCAAGACCTTCGCCATCGGCCTCGGCTGCGAGGTCCGGCACGCCGGACGGCTGGTCTACTCCGCCGGCCTGGACCTCGGCGACGAGGCGGCCGCCACCCCGATCGGCCTCGGCTGCAAGGTCTGCGAACGCCCGGCCTGCCCGCAGCGCTCCGCCCCGGCCATCGGCCGGCCGCTTGCCGTCGACGAGCACGCCAGCACCTTCGTCCCCTACGCCGCGCTGCCCGGACCCCGGGACTGAACCCCGGGGAGCCCACGCCCCGTCCCGTCTCGCAGGACGGTTCCCGGCGTGAGGTTCAGGCGCGATCGGGAAGCCGGGCGATGCGCGGATCGCGGAGCGGCGACGGGCTCAGTCCGTGATGCCGGAGACCGCCAGCGGCAGGTGGCGGGGCCCGCGCAGGATCGGGCTGCGGCGGTACACGGGCGGGTCCTGGAGCAGGCGGGGGTCGTCGAGGCGGCGGACGAGCGCGGTGAGGGCGATCTGCCCCTCGACCCTGGCGAGCGGCGCGCCGAAGCAGCTGTGCACGCCGCTGCCGAAGCCCAGGTGCTGGTTGTCCTGCCGGGTCGGGTCGAAGCGGTCCGGGTCGCGGAACCGCCGCGGGTCCCGGTTGCCGGCGGCGAGCACCAGGACCAGCGGCGCGCCCTTGGGGATGGTGACGCCGTCGACCTCGACGTCGGTCAGCGCGGTGCGCTGCGGCAGCAGCTGGACCGGGGGCTCGTAGCGCAGCACCTCCTCCACCATGCCCGGCATCAACTCGGGCCGCTCGCGCACCAGTCGGAGGGCCTCGGGGTGGCGCAGCAGGGTGAGCACGCTGTTGGTGATCAGGTTGACGGTCGTCTCGTGCCCGGCGATGAGCAGCAGGACGGCGGTGGCCATCAGCTCGGGCTGAGTGAAGCCGCCGTCCGGGCCGGGGTCGTTGACGAAGGCGGAGAGCATGTCGTCGGTGGGCCTGCCGCGGCGGCTCTCGGCGAGTTCGCCGAGGTACAGCCCCATGTCCGTCCGGGCCTGGAGGGCCGCGCGCTGCCGCTCGGCCGGGTCGGTGCCGGGGGTGGGGTCGAAGCCCTGGATGAGGGTCTCGGACCAGGCGTGGAACCGCGGTTCGTCCCCGCGCGGCACCCCGAGCAGCCGGCAGATCACGGTGACGGGGAGCGGGTAGGCGAAGTCCTCGACGAGGTCGATCCGGTCGCGGCCGCGCAGCCCGTCGATCAGCTCCCCGGCGATCGCGGCGATCTCGTCGTGCATGGCGTCGATCCGGCCGGGCGCGTGGGGCGGGCCGAACGGCCGCATGGCCAGGTTGCGCAGCCGCTCGTGCTCGGGGTCGTCCCGGCCGATGAAGGCGACCGGGACGACCTGCACCTCGTCCGGAGAGGTGCGGTTGCGGCGGTCGGAGCTGATCCGCGGGTCGTGGAGCAGCGCGGCCACCTCGTCGTAGGTGCCGACCAGGTAGCCGCCGTCGTCCTGGCGGGCCACGCCGTGCTCGCGCAGTTCGGCGTAGAGGGGGTAGGGGTCGGCGCGGTTGGCGTAGTCGGTGATCCGGCGGTACAGGGTGCCGGCGGAACCGGTGCCGGTGCTGGTGCCGGGAGTGTCGGTGGTGGCCATGGCGGGCTCCTCGGGGGTGGCGGCGGTGGTCCGCGGCGCCGGGGCGGTGCTCAGCCGTCCCAGTGCCGAAAGATCAGCCGGCGGTCGGGCAGGTGACCGGTGAGCGCGACGGTGGGACCGTGCGAGAGCACCTTCGGATCGGGCACGTCGGACGGGACGGGGGTGCGGGAGGGCGGAGGGTCCACGCCGACCCAGTCGGGCGGGAACGGGGCGGCGGTCTCGATCAGCCCCTGGTAGTGCTCCAGCCACTTGGCCCGGTTCACGCTCACGGCGGCCGTGATCCGGCCCCGGTACCCGTAGACCGCGACGAACCGCCGTTCCTCCGGCGAGCCCTGGGCGACCACCACGTGGTCGGAGAAGGTCGGCACGCCGACGGACTTGATGTTGAGGCCGAACTGGCTGGACCAGAAGGTGGGCACGCTCAGGTGCGGCAGGCGCCGCGGTCCGGGGTTGACCATGTTGTGCGCCGCCACCGCGGCCTGGGCGACCGCGTTGCCCCAGTGTTCGAGGGAGAGCATCTGGTACTCGAAGAGGGGGTGCGGGAAGCGGGCGACGTCGCCCGCGACGAAGACGTCGTCGGTGACGATCCCGTACATGTCGAAGGCGCGGCAGCCGGCGTCGCAGGCGATGCCGCGCCGACCGGCGGCGAGACCGGAGTCGGCCAGCCACTCGGTGTTGCGGACGGCCCCCAGGGCGACCACGGCGACGTCCGCCTCGATCCGGCTGCCGTCGGAGAGCTCGGCGCCGGTGAGCCGGCCCTCCCGGCCGTGGAGCGCGGTGGCGGTCACCCCGCAGCGCAGGTCGACCCCGTGGGCGCGCTGGACCCTGGCGGCGAAGGCGCCGAAGGCCCCGCCGAGGGCGCCGACCAGCGGGGCGGGGCCGCGCTCCGCGACCGTCACCGCCAGGCCGCGCTCCCGGCAGGCGGAGGCGATCTCGGAGCCGGTGAACCCGGCACCGATCACCAGCACCCGCCGCGGGCCGGCCGCCAGCCGCTCGGCCAGCCCGGCCGCGTCGTCGGCGGTGCGCAGGGTGAACACCCCGTCGAGGGCGGCCTGCGCGGGGTCGGGCCAGGGCCTGGCCCGGGTGCCCGTCGCGATCAGCAGCCGGTCGTAGGGCAGCCGTTCGCCGGTCGCGAGCAGCACCTGCCTGGCCGCCCCGTCCACGCCGGTCGCGCGGACGCCGAGCCGCCACTCCGCGTCCACCTCGCGCCGGCGCGGCAGCCCGGTCTCCTCGGCGCGCACCCGCCCGAGCAGCACCTGCTTGGACAGCGGCGGACGGTCGTACGGGGGGAGGCGCTCCTCGCCGACCATGGTCAGCCGCCCGGCGAAGCCCTCGTCGCGCAGCGTCTCCGCGGCGCGCAGACCGGCCAGCGAGGCGCCGACGACGACGATCCGGCCGCTCCGGAGGTCACCGCACACCGGACCGGCCCTCCCCGTCCGGGAGACGGCTCTCGCTGTACTCCTCGGACCCGGCCTCGGCGCGGTCCTCGACCAGGATGGCCTGCACCGGACACGCCGCGGCGGCCCGCAGGACGCGCTCCCGCTGCCCGTCGGGGGGCCGCGGGGTGTACATCAGCGCCTCCTCGCCGTGCAGCTCGAACACCCGGGGCGCGAGGAACGCGCACTGTGCGTAGCCCTGGCAGCGGTTGAGGTCGACGACGATCTTCACGGACTCTCCTCCCGGCCGGGTCCGTATCCGTCCTACCGCCGCCGCCCCGGCCGCGCGCCCGGGGGTGCTCCGCGGGAGCGGTCGCGGAGCGTGGCCGCCTGCGGCGGTGCGGTGGGCGGCGACGACGGGAGCGGCGGTCCGTACC
>NZ_JBHVET010000518.1:0-6348 GCF_042802135.1 Kitasatospora sp. NPDC057512 | reverse complement strand
GGTGCGGAGCGGGCCCGGTCAGGCCCAGGCGAGGTGCTCGCGGTTGTGGGCGAGCAGGCGGTCCGTGAGCTGGTCGGCGAGCTCGATCTGGCCGACCAGCGGGTGGGCGAGCAGGGCGTCGAAGACCCGGTCGCGGCCGCCGCGCAGGGCGGCGTCGAGGGCGAGGTGCTCGTACGAGGTGACGGCGGCGACCAGGCCGGCGTACAGCGGCTCGACGGGCCGCTGCGGCAGCGGGCGCACGCCCCGCGCGTCCACCTCGGCCGGCACCTCGATGACGGCGTCGTCCGGCAGGAACGGCAGCACGCCGTCGTTGCGGGTGTTCACCACCTGCACGGACGTGCCGCCGCCGGTGCCGAGCAGTGCCGCGATCAGCTGCACGGCCGCCTCCGAGTAGAAGGCGCCGCCGCGCTTGCCGAGCAGCTCGGGCTTGGTGTCCAGGGCCGGGTCGGCGTACAGCTCCAGCAGCTGCCGCTCGATCTCGGCGACCTGCGCGGCCCGCGAACCCTGCTCCTTCAGCTCCGCCACCACGGCGTCGTGCTGGTAGAAGTACCGCAGGTAGTAGGACGGTACGACGCCGAGCCGCTCGATGACGGCCTGCGGCAGGTGCAGGTCCTCGGCGATCTCCTTGCCGTGCGAGGAGAGCAGCTCCGGGAGCACCTCGCGCCCGATCGCGGCGCCCGGCGCGTCCAGCAGGGTGACCCCGCGCTCCCAGGTGAGGTGGTTGAGCCCGACGTGGTCGAGCCGGACCAGCTCCGGGTCCACGCCCAGGTGCCCGGCGAACTTGCGCTGGAAGCCGATCGCGACGTTGCACAGCCCGACGGCCTTGTGGCCGGCGGTCTGCAGCGCCCGGGTGACGATGCCGACCGGGTTGGTGAAGTCCACGATCCAGGCGTCCGGGTTGGTCCGGCGCACCTGCTCGGCGATGTCCAGCACCACCGGGACGGTGCGCAGCGCCTTGGCGAGCCCGCCGGCGCCGGTGGTCTCCTGCCCGACGCAGCCGCACTCCAGCGGCCAGGTCTCGTCCCGGTCGCGGGCCGCCTGCCCGCCGACGCGCAGCTGGAGCAGGACGGCGTCGGCGTCCGCGACGCCCGCCGCCAGGTCCGTGGTCACCGTGACGACCGCGGGGTGGCCCTGCCTGGCGAAGATCCGCCGGGCCAGGCCGCCGATCAGCTCCAGCCGCTCGGCGGCCGGGTCGATCAGCACCAGCTCGCCGACCGGCAGGGTGTCGCGCAGCCGGGCGAAGCCGTCGATCAGCTCCGGAGTGTACGTCGAACCCCCGCCGACGATTGCCAACTTCAGTGCGGACATCAGCCCTTGACCCCTGTCAGTGTCACGCCTTCGATGAAGGCCTTCTGAGCGAAGAAGAAGAGGACGATCACCGGGGCCATCACCATCATGGTGGCGGCCATGGTGAGGTTCCAGTTGGTGTGGTGGGCGGCCTTGAAGGACTCCAGCCCGTAACTGAGCGTCCAGGAGTCGTGGTTGTTGCTGGCGTAGATCTGCGGGCCGAAGTAGTCGTTCCAGCAGTAGAAGAACTGGAACAGCGCGACCGCCGCGATGGCCGGCTTGGCCATCGGCAGGACCACCCGCAGCAGGGTGCGCAGGTCGCCGCAGCCGTCGATCCGGGCGGCCTCGATGTACTCCCTGGGGATGGTCATCAGGAACTGGCGCAGCAGGAAGATGGTGAACGCGTCGCCGAAGGCCATCGGGATGATCAGCGGCCAGAGCGAGCTGCTCAGACCCATCTGCTTGGACCAGAACAGGTACATCGGGATGACGGTGACCTGCGGCGGCAGCATCATCATCGAGATGACCGCCATCAGCGCCAGGTTGCGGCCGCGGAAGCGGAACTTGGCGAGCGCGTAGGCCACCGGCAGGCTGGAGACGACGGTCAGCACGGTGCCGGCCACGGCGTACAGCAGGGTGTTGCGCCACCAGGTGAGGAAGCCGGGGGTGTCCCAGACCTTGCCGTAGTTGCCCCAGTTCCAGCTGGTCGGCCAGTAGTCGGTGGTGAGCGCCTGCCGGTCCGACATCACCGAGGTGAGGAAGACGAACACGAAGGGCAGCAGGAAGAACAGTGCGGCGGCGATGGCCAGCGCGTGCACGGCCACCCAGTTGAGGGCCGCGCGGCGGCGGGCGGCCCGGGCGGCGGGTCCGCCGGGGCGGGAGGGGCCGGCCGCGGCCGGGGCCCTCGTGAGCGTGGTGCCAAGAGTCATGATCAGGTCCTCACGGGCCGCTAGTCGTCGCTCGCCATGAAGCCGGACCGGCGGCGGAGCAGGATCGAGGTGACGGCCATCGAGATGGCGAACAGCACCAGGGCGACGACGCAGGCCGCGCCGTAGTTGAAGCTCTGGAAGCCGAGCTTGTAGACCATCTGCGGCAGGGTCCAGGTGGAGCCGTTCGGGAAGCCGGGTTCGAAGGGCTGGCCGGAGCCGCCCGCGATGCCGCTGGCGACCTTCCCGGCGACGATCGCCTGGGTGTAGTACTGCATGGTCTGGATCACCCCGGTGACCACCGCGAACATGATGATCGGCGAGATGTTCGGCAGGGTGACGTACCGGAACCGCTGGAACGGGCCGGCGCCGTCCAGCGCGGCCGCCTCGTACTGCTCCCGGGGGACGTCCAGCAGCGAGGCCATGAAGATGACCATCAGGTCGCCGACGCCCCACATGGCGAGCAGGGTGAGCGCGGGCTTGGACCAGTCGGGGGAGGCGAACCAGCCGGGCTGCGGCAGGCCGAGCTCGCCCAGCAGGTGGTTGACCGGGCCGGTGCCGGGGTTGAACAGGAAGGCGAAGGCGACGGTGGCGGCCACCGGCGGGGCCAGGTACGGCAGGTAGAACGCGGTGCGGAAGAAGCCCGCGCCGGTCTTCACCTTGGTGATGAGCATCCCGATGCCCAGGCCGAAGACGACCCGCAGGGTCACCATCACGACGACCAGCCACAGGGTGTTGCGCAGACCCTGCCAGAAGGTCGGCAGGTTGTTGAAGACGTAGTCCCAGTTCTTCAGGCCGCTGAAGACCGGGGTGCCGAAGCCGTTGTACGAGGTGAAGGAGAAGTAGGCGGTGGAGACGAGCGGGTAGACGAAGAAGACGCTGAACCCGATCAGCCAGGGGGAGAGGAAGGCGAGGGTGCGGGCCGCCTCCCGGCGGCGCTTCCGGCGCAGCAGGTGCTGCGTGGAGGGCGCCGCCGGGCCGGTCGGTCCCGCGTCGGCCTCGTCGCTTCCCTTGCGGGTGCCGAACGCGAGTGACATGGGAGCTCCGTGGACCGTTCCCCGGCCTACTTGGCCTGGGCGATGTCGGTGTCGATCTGCTTGGCCGTGGCGGCCAGGCCCGCCTGGAGGTCGCCCTGCTTGCCGGACTCGTAGTCGTAGCCGAGGTTCTGCAGGGTGATGATGTAGCTGCCGCCGTTGACGGCCGGCGGGGTGGTGCCGGAGTGGGCGTTCTTGGCGACGTCCAGGAAGGTCTTGAAGTTCCGGTCGCTCACCAGCTTCGGCGAGTCCAGCGCCTCGAAGGTGCTCGGCACGTTGTGGATCGCGTTGGCGAAGCTCACCACCGCGTCGGTGTCCGTGGTCAGGTACTTGACGAACTCCCAGGCGGCGGCCTGCTTCTTGCTGGTGCTGGCGATGCCGATGATGGTGCCGGTCTGGTAGCCGCGGCCGTAGGTGTCGGCCTGGTCGTCCGGCACGGGGAAGGCGGCGGTGGCCCACTCGAAGTCGGGCTTGTCCTTGGCGAGCGAGGCGGTCCGCCACTCGCCGTCGAGGGCCATCGCGACCTGGCCGGTGTGGAAGGGGTTCTTGGCGCTGAACTCCTCGCCGAAGGTCGCGCGGAACTTCTCCAGCTTGTCGTAGCCGCCGAGCTGGTCGACCAGGCCCTTCTGCCACTTGAACATCGCGGCGACCTTCGGGTCGGTGGCGATGTTCGACTTGCCGTCGGCGCCGAAGTACGTGGCGCCGTACTGGCCGAGGAAGTGCTCGGTGGTGGACTCGTAGCCGTGGTACAGCGGCATGTAGCCGAGCTGCTTGAACGAGTCGCCGTCGGCGACGGTCAACTTGGCGGCGTCCTCGGCGAACTCGCTGAAGGTCTTCGGCGGGTTGGCGATGCCGGCGTCGGCGAAGGCCTTCTTGTTGTAGTACAGGCCGTACGCGTCGCCGAGCAGCGGCAGCGAGCACTGGTTGCCCTGGAACTGCGTGTAGTTGAGCATCGTGGCCGGGAAGGTCTTGGCCGGGTCGATGCCGCTCTTCTGGAGCATCGGCTTGAGGTCGACGAAGGCCTTGGTCGAGCAGAACATGCCGACGTTGTTGGTGGTGAACGAGGAGACCACGTCCGGCGCGTCGGAGCCGCCGGCCCGCAGGGCCTGGTTGACCTTGTCGTCCTCGAGGCTGTCCACGGCCTTGACGTGGATGTTGGGGTGGGCCTTCTCGAAGGCGGCGATGTTGTCGTTGATCGCCTTCTTCTCGTTCTCCTGGCTCCAACCGTGCCAGAAGGTGATGGTGACGTCCTTGCCGCCGGCCGAGTCGTCGGAGCCGCCCGAGTCGCTGGAACCGGTGCAGGCGGAGGCGAGCAGGGCCAGGACGGCGCTGCCGGCGACGGCGGCGACCGTGCGGCGGCCTCTGCGGGAGGTGGTGGCGTGCACTTCGGGATCCTCCTGGGGGTGCGCGGGCAGGCCTCGTTGCCTCGGGTCCCGCGTTCGGGGGTTGGGGAGAGGTGGGTGCAGGTGGCGAGGTGACAGGGGGAGCGTCAGTGGGTGGGCGCGTCGAGTCGATCGGTGGGGTGGGCGGATGTCAGTGGGTGGAGAAGACCGCCTCGCGGGCGTCGGACAGGGCACGTTGCAGGGCGCCGAGCAGGACCGGCGAACCGGACAGGGCACTGCTGCGGACCTCCGGCCGGGCGATGGAGATCCGCGCCAGTTCGTCCTCGACCAGCGCGCGCAGCCGTTCGCCGCCCGCGCTCGGCACCACACCGGAGAGGACCACCAGCTGGGGGTCGACGACGGCGACGATCACCGCCAGCCCGACGGCGAGCCGCCCGGCCAGCTCGGCGAGGAAGGCGTCGCCGGCGCCCGGGGTGGCCAGCGCCCTGGCGATGGACTCCTGCGCGGTGGCCGCGCCGAGCCCGTGCTCACGGGCCAGCGACCGGACGGCGGGCGCGCCGACCAGCGCCTGGAACCCGCCGAACTTGCGGCGGCGGGCGTCCCACTCGACCGGGGAGTCGGGCAGCGGCATGTAGCCGACCTCCCCGGCGCCGCCGGTGAAGCCGCGGTGCAGCCGCCCGGCGATCACGATCGCCGCGCCGACCCCGGCCCCGGCCCAGAGCAGGACGAAGTCCTCGAAGCCGGCCGCGGCGCCCGAGGACCGCTCGGCGACGGCGGCCAGGTTCACGTCGTTCTCGATCGACACCGGCGCGCCGATCGCCCCGGTCAGCTCCTCGACCAGCCGGGGCGAGTGCCAGCCCGGCAGGTGGGAGGCGTAGCGCAGCTTGCCGGTGACCGGGTCGGGGGCGCCGCCGACCCCGATCGCGACGGTGCGCAGGGCGCCCTCGGGCAGGCCGGCGGCCCGCACCGCCTCGGCCACCGCGGCGGCGACGGTGGGCACGGTCGCGGCGGCCGGGACGCCCTTGGTCGGCACGGTGTGCTCGGCCAGCGTGGTGCCCGTGATGTCGGCGACGGCGACCTCGATGCCGCTGTTGGTGACGTCCAGTCCGGCGACGTACCCGGCGGCCGGATTCACCTGGTACAGCCGGGCGTTGGGGCCGGGCCCGCCCGCCGTGGTACCGACCGGCAGGACCAGCCCGGCCGCCTCCAGCCGGGCCAGCAGCTGGGAGGCGGTGGGCTTGGACAGCCCGGTGAGGGTGCCGATCTGGGTGCGGGAGAGCGGCCCGTTCTCCAGCAGCAGTTCGAGGGCGGCGCGGTCGTTGATGGCGCGCAGCAGACTGGGGGTGCCGGCGAGGGGGGCCTTGGCGGTGCTCTTGGTCATGCCCGGCATCCTCCTCTTCCGGCTGGTCGTCGACGTCCCGCGAGTGGCCCGGGCGTGGGGATCGGGCGGGTTTCGGACGAACTGTTAGGAAACTTTCCAGTCGCTAGGGAAGGACCGTAAGCGCCCTGTCGTAGGGGTGTCAATGGTGGGCGGAGCGGAGGATGCCGAAGCGTTACCCGACAGCACGAAGCCCCGCCCCCACCGCGCCGGCAGCGGGGCTGACGCCCACTCGGCCCCCCAGGGAACTCCGTATGAAGAACAAAAACGGGCGTGTCGCCCTCCCCGGGAGAGGAGAGTGACACGCCCGCGAATCACGCATGAAAGCAGGCGGAGATTCTGGTGTGGCCCTTCGATGAGCCGAGGGGTCACACCAGAAG
>NZ_JBHVET010000517.1:0-6385 GCF_042802135.1 Kitasatospora sp. NPDC057512 | reverse complement strand
CCCTCCCCCGGCCGGCGCGGGGGCCCGGGCTGCGGTCAACCTCGGGGCGCGGGCAGGCCCCGCTCGGCCCCCGCCGCGCGGGGGGGCCCCGCGCCGCCGTGGCACCGGAGCTGCCGCCGGACTTCCGGGCCGTGCTGCGCCCCTACCAGGAGCGCGGGCTGGCCTGGCTGCGGACCATGTCCGGGCTCGGCCTCGGCGCCGTGCTGGCGGACGACATGGGCCTCGGCAAGACCGTCCAGACCCTCGCCCTGCTGGCTGCCGAGAAGGCCTCCGAGGAGGTTCCCGAGCGGGCCTCCGGGAAGGCCTCCGAACGGCCCGGGGGCGCCGTCGGCCCGACCCTCCTGGTCTGCCCGATGTCCCTGGTCGGCAACTGGCAGCGCGAGGCCGAGCGCTTCGCCCCCGGCCTGCGGCGGTACGTCCACCACGGGTCCGGTCGCCTCGGCGCGGAGCAACTCGCCGCGGCCGTACGGGGCGTGGACCTGGTCATCACCACCTACGGGCTGGTCCAGCGCGACCTCGCCGCCCTGCGCGCGATCCGCTGGCGCCGGGTGGTCGCCGACGAGGCCCAGCACATCAAGAACACCGGCACCGCGCAGTCCCGGGCGATCCGGGCGCTGCCCGTCACCCGGCACCGGATCGCCCTCACCGGCACCCCGGTGGAGAACCGGCTCGCCGAACTGCACGCCGTCCTGGACTTCGCCAACCCCGGCCTGCTCGGCCCGGCCGAGCGCTTCAAGGAGCGCTACGCGATCCCGGTCGAGCTGCACCGCAACCCCGAGCGCACCGCCGAACTCCTGCGCCGCACCGCCCCGTTCGTGCTGCGCCGGGTCAAGTCCGACCCGGCGGTGGCGGCCGAGCTGCCCGCCAAGCAGGAGATGACCGTCTGGTGCAACCTCACCGCCGAGCAGGCCGGCCTCTACCAGGCCGTGGTCGCCGACCTGCTGCGGCGGGTCGAGGGCATCCGGGGCGTGGAGCGGCGCGGCACGGTGCTGGCCTCGATCGGCAAGCTCAAGCAGGTCTGCAACCACCCGGCCCAACTGCTGCACGACGGTTCGGCGGTGGGCGGGCGCTCGGGCAAGGTCGCCCGGCTGGCCGAACTGCTGGAGGAGGCGCTGGCCGAGGGGGACCGCACACTGGTCTTCACCCAGTACGCCGAGTTCGGCGCGATGCTCCGCCCGTACCTGGAGCGCCGGCTCGGCGAGGAGGTGCTCTACCTGCACGGCGGCCTGGCCCGGGCGCGCCGCGAGGAGCTGGTCGACCGCTTCCAATCCCCGGACGGGCCACGGGTGTTCCTGCTCTCGCTGCGGGCCGGCGGCACCGGCCTCAACCTGACCGCCGCCAACCAGGTGATCCACCTGGACCGCTGGTGGAACCCGGCGGTCGAGGAGCAGGCCACCGACCGCGCCTTCCGGATCGGCCAGCGCCGGGACGTCCAGGTCCGCCGACTGGTCTGCGTCGGCACCGTCGAGGAGCGGATCGACGAACTCCTCACCGCCAAACGCTCGTTGGCCGAGGCGGTGGTGGGGGAGGGGGAGCGCTGGCTCACCGACCTGCCGGTCGACGCACTGCGCGAACTGGTCGCCCTCACCCGGGAGGACGCCGTGGCCGAGGAGGACGTGTGACCGGGTCCGGCACCGAGGAGGACGCGTGACCGACGAACCGAGACCGCCCGTGGTCAACGTCGCCGCCTACTGGCGCGGCGACTTCACCCTGAGCCCCGCCCCGGCGGAGGAGGACGACGGCCCGGACGAGCCCTCGCTGCGCCGCCTCGGCCGCTCCGGCGTCACCGCGTACGGCCGCGACCTCGCCGTCGTGCTGGCCCCCGCCTACGAGGCCTTCCGGAGCTGAGCACGACGGCCGCCGTGCGGTAGCGTCGCGCGGGTGACCGACACCCACGAGACCGGGCCGGCCGGTGAAGCCGAGCAGGCCGGCGCGACCGGGCCGACCGACCCCCGGCTGGCCGACTTCGAGCGGCACCGGCGGACGGTCTTCGGCATCGCCTACCGGATGCTCGGCAGCGTCGCCGACGCCGAGGACCTGGTCCAGGACACCTGGCTGCGCTGGAGCGGCGTCACCGGACCGGTCGCCAGTCCCGGCGGCTTCCTGGCCCGTACGGTCACCAACCTCGCCCTCAACAAGCTTGACTCGGCCGCCGTCCGCCGCGAGTCCTACGTCGGCCCCTGGCTGCCCGAGCCGCTGGTCGCCGAGCCGGACGCGACCGACGGCGTCGAGCGGGCCGAGACCGTCTCGGTCGCCCTGCTGGTGGTGCTGGAGAGCCTGTCCCCGCTGGAGCGGGCGGTGTTCGTGCTCAAGGAGGCCTTCGGCTTCTCCTACCAGGAGATCGCCGAGGCCCTGGACCGCACCGAGGCCGCCTGCCGCCAGGTCGGCAGCCGGGCCCGGGCGCACGTGCGCGCCCGCCGGCCGCGCTACGACGCCCCGCCCGAGCTGCGCCGCCGCGCCACCGACGAGTTCCTGGCGGCCTGCGTCGGCGGCGACCTCAACCGGATGCTGGAACTGCTCGCCCCCGACGTCACCAGCTGGACGGACGGCGGTGGGGTGATCAGCGCCGCGCTGCGGCCGGTCACCGGCGCCGACAACGTCGCCCGCTTCGTCCTCGGGGTGCTCCGCAGGCTGGGCGAGGGGGCCGGCGTCCGTCCGGTGCTGGTCAACGGCGTGCCCGGCGTGGTGGTCACCTTGGACGGCGCGGTCGACTCCGTCACGGTGTTCGAGTTCGCCGAGCAGCCCGACGGCGCCGTGCGGATCTCCGAGATCCGCGCGGTCCGCAACCCGCGCAAGCTGGCCCACCTGACCGGCCCGGCTTGACCCTCGACCAGGTCGAGCCCGCAGAGTCACCGGCATGGAGAGCGAGCTGCACAGCATCGGCGAACTGGCCCGCGCCAGCGGCCTGGGCGTCGGCACCCTGCGCTACTACGACGGCGCCGAGGTGCTCACCCCGGCCTGGGTCGACCCGCAGACCGGCTACCGCTGGTACCGGCCCGGCCAGCTCGCCGACGCCCGGCTGCTGGCCCGGCTGCGCCGGGTCGGCCTGCCACTGGCCGGCATCCGCGCCGTGCTCGGCGCCGCGCCCGGCAGCGGCGAGGCCACGCGGGTGCTCGACGCGCACCTGAGCCGGCTGGAGGACGGCCTCGCCGACGCCCGCCGCGAGCTCTCCCTGATCCACGCGATGATCGACCAGAGGGAGCAGCCGATGACCACCACCCCCGCCGGACTCCGGCTCACCGTCCCGGCCGAGGAGCTCGCGGCGGCCCTGGACGCGGTCCGCTTCGCGGTCTGCGGGCGTCCGGAGCTGCCCTCGCTCGCCGGCGTGCTCTTCGAACCGGACGGACCGGTGCTGCGCCTGGTCGCCACCGACCGCTACCGGATGGCCCTCGCCGAGGTGCCCGCCACCGGCGACACGCCCGAACGGCCGGTGGCCGGCACGGTCGTCCCGACCGCGCTGGTGGACGCGCTGCGGGCGCTGCTCGGCGCGGGCGCGGCCGAGGTGGCGCTCACCCTCGGGGACGGACTGGTCCGGGCCGAGGCCGGGGAGCACCGCATCGAGGGCGTCGCGTTGGACGTCGACTACCCCGACCACCGGGCCGTCACCCGGCTCGAACCGGAGCACCGGATCACCCTGTCCGCCGCCGAACTGCGCGCCGCCGTCGAGACCGGCGCCACCCGCACCCTGCCCTCCGGTCCGGACGGCGCCGACTGCGAGGTCACCGTCCTGACCCTGGCCGGGGACGGAAGCCTGACGGTCGCGGACGACCCGGCCCCCGAGGGCTACCGACTGGCCGTCAACCGGGACTTCCTGCTCGACGCCCTCGACGCCGGGCGGCCCGAACAGCTGCTCCTCGAACTCGGCGGCCCGATCGCCCCGTTGGCCGTCCGCACCCCCGGGCGGGCGGGCACCTTCTCGGTCCTGATGCCCGTCCGGCTGCCCGAGTCCGCCTGACCGCCCTAACCTGACTGGCCCGACTGGCCCGACCGACCTGACCGGCCGGGCCTGCGGGGGCTCTGGAAGGATCACCGCATGAGCCCGCACACCGATCCCCGCGCCTCCGAAGTCCACGTCCCGGCTCCCGGCGGCGGCCGGCTGTGGGCGGAGCGTCGCGGCACCGGCAGCCCGGTGGTCCTGCTGCACGGCTCCGGCATGGACTCCCGGCTGTGGGACGCCGTCGCCCCGGCGCTGTCCCGGCACCACGACGTGATCCGCTACGACGCCCGCGGCCTCGGCCGGTCCGACGCGCCGGAGCAGGCCTTCGACGACGTCGCGGACCTGCTCGCCGTCCTGGACCACTTCGGTCTGCGCCGCGCCGCGCTGGTCGGCCTGAGCATGGGCGGGGAGACCGCGCTGGACTTCGCCCTCGCCCACCCCGAGCGGGTCGCCGCGCTCGGCCTGGTCGGCGCTTCGGTCAGCGGCCACGACTGGCCGCCGTCCCCGGAGACCACCGCCTACGCCGAGGCCCGGCGCCGGGGCGACGCGGCGGCGCTGGCCGAGCTGGAGCTCTCCGTCTGGGCCGCCATGGGCCGCGGCGCGCCGGGCGGCGAGCTGATCACGACGATGGTGGAGGAGAACGCGGCCCGCCGCATCGTCAGCGAGCACCACCTCGCGGGCGCGCCGGTCCGGGCGGCCGAACCGCTCCTCGGCACCGTCACCGCGCCCACCCTGGTGGTCCACGGCGACCGTGACCACCCGGAGATCGCGGCGATCGCCCGGCGGCTCGCCGCCGACATCCCCGGCGCCCGCGGCCACCTCGTCCCGGACGCCGACCACTACCTCCCGCTGCGCACCCCCGAACGGCTCACCGGGCTCCTCCTCGCCCACCTGGCCTGACTCCCCGGCCCCGGCCCGCTCACCCGGCCGGCCTCCCGGTCGGGACCGTTTGCTGCCGCTAGCACCCTGCTTGCATTTGCAAGCAGGGTGTTGCAGGCTGTCCGCATGGCCTCACTGAACGTCGGCTCGCTGGGCGAGTACATCCGCGAGCAGCGCCGCAACGCCCAGTACTCGCTGCGGCAGCTGGCGGAGGCCGCCGGCGTGTCCAACCCGTACCTCAGCCAGATCGAGCGCGGGCTGCGCAAGCCGAGCGCGGAGATCCTCCAGCAGATCGCCAAGGCGCTGCGGATCTCGGCGGAGACGCTGTACGTCCAGGCCGGGATCCTGGAGGAGCGGCGGGGCGAGGGCCTGGAGCTGCGGGCCTCGATCCTGGCCGATCCGCTGATCAACGAGCAGCAGAAGCAGGCGCTGCTCGCGGTCTACGACGCCTTCCTCAAGGAGAACGCGTCGTCGGCCTCCACGCCGACGACCGACGGCCCAGCCACCCAGAACACCCACCGGGAGGACCGGTAACCATGCCCATCACCGACGAGATCAAGAAGACCCTCGGCGACCCGACCCCGCTGTACGCCCTGGCCGGTGCCGGGGACCTCGCGTACGAGAAGCTGCGCGAGGTGCCGGGCCGGGTCGAGGCGCTGGCGGCGGACCGCAAGGGTGCGCAGGAGAAGGCGACCGCCAGGATCCAGGAGGCGCAGTCGCTGCTGACCGGGGCGCAGGTCAAGGTCGCCGAGACCGTCACCACCCTGCCGACCGACCTCAAGGCGCTGCAGGAGCGGGCCCAGGGCTTCGCCCTGCAGCAGGTGGCCCGCGCGGTCGAGCTGGCGGTGAAGGCCAAGGAGACGTACGACGAGTTGGCCGAGCGCGGCAAGGTCGTGGTGGACAAGGCCCGCCCGGGCACGCCGGACGAGGCCGAGCCGGTCGCGGAGATCACGGAGATCGCGGAGGTCGCGGAAACCGCGGAGGTCGCGGAGGTCGCGGAGGTCGCGGAGGTCGCGGAGGTCGACGCCGAGCCCGCCCCGAAGAAGTCCGCGCGGGCCCGCAAGGGCGCCGCCGACGCCGCGGAGTGACCCGGGGCGTGCCCGACACGCCCCCGTACCCCGTGGGGCACATCCGGTGACCACGGGACGTTGAGCCCGTCGCGGACGGTCGTCGTGCCAGGATGGGCAGCGGTCGCAGCGCCGGAGTCGAGAGCAGAGGAGATCGAAATGGTCGGAGTGTTGCAGATTCTGGCCTTTTCCTACCTGAACCCGATCTGGTGGGCGACCATCGCCATCCTCGCCTACAAGCTGTTCGCCCTGGCCGACGCGGTCACCCGCCGGGAGGACGCCTACCGGGCGGCCGACAAGAAGACCAAGGGCTTCTGGGTGGCGATCCTGGCGATCTCCTTCGGCTGGGACTTCCTGTTCGGGGTGAACTTCTTCACCGGCATCGGCACCCTGGCCGGCCTGGTCGCCTCGATCGTCTACGTGGTGGACGTCCGCCCGGCGATCCGGGCGCTGACCGGCGGCAGCGGCGGCCGGGGCGGTCGGAGCAACACCGGGCCGTACG
>NZ_JBHVET010000516.1:0-6385 GCF_042802135.1 Kitasatospora sp. NPDC057512 | reverse complement strand
GCTGGGCGCCGTCTCCTTCGGCTTCTACCTCTGCCAGGGCGTCGTCCTCTTCCACGGCCGCCCCCTGCTGTTCGGCGACCGCACCTACCCCGCGCCGCTCGCCGCCCTGCTGACCGTCGCCGCCTTCGGCGCGACCCTGGCCGCCGGCGCCCTCAGCCACGCCCTGGTCGAGCGCCCCGCGGTGCGGCGCCTGGCCCGCCGGACGGCGGGAGCCGGCTGAGGGAGGGCGGTACGGGAGAGGGGCGCGCCGTTCGGTCCGTGGGTGGGGCGCGGAAGTTCGGCGTGTCCGTGGCCGCCGGGGGCCTCGGCCGTGTGCTGGTCGAGGGCCCCGGGGTGCGGTGCTGGCCCGTCGGGAGCGGGTTGGGGCGCGCCGTTCAGTCCGTGGGCCAGGCCCGCAGGTCGGCCAGGGTGAGCGTCCGGAAGCGGCCTTCGCCGTCCCCCATGGCGAGCAGCTGGAACTGCTCGGGGTCCGACCACGGGAGCTGCGCGGCGATCCGGGCGAACTCGGCGAACGGCAGGTGGTTCAGGGCGCCGCCGTAGAGGTGGGGAGGCCGCTTCGTGCCGCCCCAGGCGTGGTCCTCGGCGGAGATGTTCCGCAGGCTCCAGCGGCCGGGCAGGTCGGGGCTCAGCGGGGCGAGGCGGGCGTTGAGCTCGGCGACGACGTCGTCGTCGTCCGCCCAGCCGCCGGGGCTGAGCAGGATGGTCGTGATCGCTGACATGTCCCCATGATGGCCGCGACCGCGGCGGGGCCGGCGGCCGGGCCTGGGGGGTGAGGGCGGCGACCTCGCGCACGGCGTCGGCGGCACGGGCAGATGGACGTTGCGGATGGCGGCGTCGGCCTCTCGGTGGTTCGTTCTGACTGGTCCGTGCGGGGCAGTGGATGCCCCACCGCCTTCCGGTGTCGGCGCCCGGTCTGGATCCACCTCGGGCACCTGGCAATGTGGGTCGCCGCCCTCCTACTGGTGGCCCCGCTGCCCAATCTCCTGCTCGCGCAAGGCCGCTCGCCCGACCTCGACATCAGCCCTTGGGGGCCAGTCGGTGGTGGTGGTGAAGGGTCCTGCGCTATCCGCTCCCGCAAGGCGTCGTGCAGTGCCTACCCCGGTGTGTCCTGCTCTCGCCGATACCCCGTTTTCCGACCATCCACAGATCAACCAACTATAGACTTTTAAGAAAGTTGTGGACTTACTTGCCCCTTCTACTTGACCCGGCGGGGGTTAGGAGTGGCGGCGGGTACCTTTGAACCGCGCCGAGCAGGCCGGCCGTGTTCTGGTCGACCTGCTGGTGGCTGGAGGCCCGCCGGGAGAAGTCCTTGCGTCGCTCAGGGAAGCTGTCCGTGCCGGTGTGTGCTGCGGTGGATCGACGCCGAGTCCTAGCTCACTCGGGAAGGGACGCCTCGTAGGTGAACATGAGAACGTTGGTGGTTCCCTTGGCGGTTTTGACCGTGACCGGCACCTGGGTATGGGGCTTGCCGGCAGGGGCCAGCTTCACCTTCACTGTTGCTCCCGACGGGTCCAAGGTCAGATCGTGGCGGGGAATGATCTGGTGGTCCCAGGCGACGTGCAGGACGTCCGTCAGGCCCTTGCCCTTGATCGTCACCTCCATCCCACCGGCGGGAGTGCCCTTCGAGGGCACAAGGCTTTCTGCTGCCGGGGGCTTTGTGGTTTCATAGGTGAATAGCACGATGTTGCTGGATCCGACATTGGTTGTCACGCTCACTTCGACGAGGGTGTTCGCGCCTCCTCCCGGCGCAGAATTGACGAGTACCCAGTTCCCCGCCTGGTCCACTTTGATGTCTGCTGCCTTGATTTCTTTGTCCCCCCAGGTTACTTTCGTGGTGCTCTGAAAGTAAGACCCGGAGATCTTCACGTTGAATCCGCCGTCCGGTGTCCCGTGATCCGGATCCAGGGAATCGATTTCGGGAGATGGTGAAGGCATGTCATTCTCCTGTGTTGCTGGTGTCGGCACTGGTCCGGGTGGGCTCGCTGGCCCACCCGGACGGACGGGCGCTACGCGCCGCTGTAGGTGTAGTTCAGTACGTTGCTGGTTCCGTGGTCCGCGGTGGTGACGGATACGTCCACCACCGTCTTTGGCGTGCCCTTCGGCACCTTCTTGACCGTGACCTTCTGTCCGTCCTTGGATACGTCGAGGTCCGACCGCGGAATCGTCGCATCCCCCCAGTTCACCTGCTTGGTGTTCGAGAGGTATTGACCCGAGATATCACACGGATTTCCGCCGGCGGGCGTTCCACTGTCGGGCTTGAGTGAGTTGATCTGAGCATCGCTCATTTTCTGCCTCCTTGGAGGGATTCTGGCTCTCGGTGCTTTTCTGATTCCGTGTTCAGCTGGGATTCCTTGGCGGGTATCGGAGCTGAGATGCGGCGGCGCTCCTGCTCTGGACTGCTGCGTCGTGGCGCTTGTTTTGCGCCGGCAGCGCCGGAGCTGCGAGGGCGATGCGCATGCGGCACGTGGGTTCGGCGAGCGGCCATAGAAGTGAGCCGTAGGCGAACCATTTCGACGATACAGCTCTCTGCGCACGAATCAACACTTAGGGTGCCCGCCTGGGGCCGGTCGGTGCGAAGCTCGCTCCAATAGAGGAGTGAAACGCCCGAGCGCCCCGCTCGAAGTGGTCGTTCAAGCAGGGGCATGTGGAGTGCGAGAGGTTCAGCCGCTTGGACCCTGGGTTCTTCTGTGGGCTGACCCTCAGGGGAAGCCCGGGGGAGCCGCGCCCCACAGTCGTGAGCCGGTCGGCGTGATGCCAAGGTATTGCGTTCGGTCGGTTGGGTGCGCGGGCGGGCCGTCAGCGGCCGGGGGCGTCGAGGGCGGCGACCTCGCGCACGGCGTCGGCGACGGCGCGGAAGTCCTTCTTCAGGATCGCGCCGTGGTTGCTGGGCACCTTCGCGCTGATCCGGATGTGCGGGTTGCGCGCGGCGACCGCCGGCAGGGCCGCGCGGATCCGCTCCTGCTCGTCGCCCTTGCTGCCCAGCGAGGTCCCCGAGGCGATCACGTACCGGGTCGGGACGGTGATGGCGTCCAGTACCGGGCCCAGCGCGGCGGCGCTGCCGATCCTGCCGAGTTCGATGTTGGACTCCGACATCTGCCGGTGGGTCATCCGCGGGGTCAGGCCGGTGGGGCGCACCAGCGCCATGAGCGGCGCCCACCGCCGGAACTGCGTGCGGATGCGCCGCTCCAGCTCCCCGGTCAGCCAGTCGTAGGGCTGCGCGCCGTCCACCAGGACCGCGCCGACGGCGCGCTCCGGGTTGCGCGAGGCCCAGTGCGCGGCGACGAACGCCCCGTAGGACCAGCCCACCAGCAGGGCCCGCCGCACGCCGCGGGCCGCGAGGACGGCGTCGACGTCCCGGACGGCGGCCTCGAAGGAGTAGTCCGCGGAGCGCTTCGACCTCCGGCCGCGGGCCCGCTCGTCGTAGGTGATGTGCCGCAGGCCCGGGCCGAGGTCGGCGAGGACGCGCCGCCAGTAGCCCTGGGTGGCGAACTGGCCGTTGAGGTAGAGCACGGGCAGGCCGGGGCCGCCGGTGTCGGTGGCGGCCAGGGCGGTGTCGTCGACCGGGACCAGGCCGGTCCACGGGGCCGGGCCGGTCGCGGGTGCGGTGGTGTGCGTCATGGTGTCCCCCTTGGACGGGTGTCGGGCCCCGGGGCGGGGTCAGAGGCTGCGGGCGGTGATGTCGCCGTGGGAGGTGGTGGCGCGGATGTCGAGCGCGGTGGCGCCGTCGTTGCGCAGGGAGTTGGCGACGCGGCCGTGGCCGGTGCCGGCGTCCAGGGCGGCCGAGACGCCGGCGGCGGCGCCGACGGTGATGCTCCCGGACTGGGTGCTCAGCTCGACGGTGCCCCGGTGGGCCTCGGTGACGCGGATGTCGCCCCGGGTGGTGCTGATCCGGGCGGGCCCGCCGAGGCGGCCGACCTCGACGTCGCCGTCGACGGCGCTCAGGTGCAGGCTCGCCGCCTCGTCGACCTTGGTGTGGCGGTACGCGCCGTCGAAGGCGACGTCGCCCAGGCGGCCGACGACGCGCAGTTCGGCGGCGGCGGCCTTGCCCCGCACGGCGGAGCCGGCCGGCAGCTGGACGGTGACCTCCAGGGAGCCGGTGGGGCCGAGCAGTTGGCTTGCGGGCGCGGAGGTGACGATCCGCAGAACGCCGTCCTCGTAGGTGACGGCGGTCTGCTCGGCGGCCCGCACGTCGCGGCCCTTGCCGGGCTCGGCGGCCCGGACCTCGACGGTGGTGTCGACGCGCTCGGCGGCGATGAACCGCACGTGCCCGCCGGGGATGTCCAGGACGACGGTGACCGGGGCGGGGGTGTCGAACTTCTGCATGCTGCGCTCCTGTGCGGTGTCGTTCCATCGGTGTTTCCGACATTGGAAACGCTACGTTGCTTTCAAGATCCCGGCAACTGGTTCGTTGCGTCAAAGTGGCGTACTTGCAGGTGAATAGCGGGAAACTGTTGCAACTGGCGCACGGGTAACGCAACGGACGCCCTCCCGATCATTGCAATGGCCTGACGGTGAACGCTAGGCTGGGCACCGACCGGGAACCACACGGCCGGGAACCACACGGCCACCACCACCGAGGAGAACGCGATGCCGGGAGGCAGGCTCACCCAACAGGAACGCCGGCAGATCGCCCTGGGGCTGGCCGACAGCCTCCCCTACGCCGAGATCGCCCGACGCCTGGAACGCCCCACCTCGACCGTCACCCGCGAGGTCATGCGCAACGGCGGCCCCGTCGCCTACCGCGCCGACCTCGCCCACCGCGCCACCGAACACCGCGCCCAGCGCCGCCGCCCCGCCCCCACGGCCGGCCCACGACCCGGCACCCACCCCCACGGCCGCGACGACGAGGCCGTGACCGCCTACGAGGAACAGCTCACCACCGTCCTCATGGGCTCCGGCCTCAACCGGATGGGCGCCCGCGTGGTCACCTGCCTGTCCACCACCGACGCCGGCAGCCTCACCGCCGCCGAACTCGCCCAGCGCCTCCAGGTCAGCCCCGCCTCCATCTCCAAGGCGATCGCCTTCCTGGAGAGCCAGAGCCTGGTGCGCCGCGAACGCGACGAACGCCGCCGCGACCGCTACATCGTCGACGACGAGCTCTACTACCAGGCCGTCATCGCCAGCGCCCGCGCCAACGACAGGGTCATCGAAACCGCCCGCCAGGGCGTCGCCGTCCTCGGCCCCGGAACCCCCGCCGCCGTCCGCCTGGAGAACATCGCCCGCTTCCTCGACTTCATCAGCGAAAGCATCGTCCGCGCCGCCGAACAGGCCCGCGAGGTCCTCCACACCAAACCCGCGACGACCGCCACCGAGGACAAGGGCCCGGAGTAGGAAGCCGACCCCGCCGACTTCCCACTCCGGGGTGGTGAAGGGTCAGGCCGCCCGCCGCCCGGCGGCCTTCTCGAACGTCCGGACCCGCCGCCACGTGTACACCCACGCGTCGATGTCCCGCACCCCGCAGATCTGCAGGAAGTGCCGCACCTTCTCCATCTGCGGGAGGGACGTCGCGTTCAGCATGTCGGAGATCGTGCTGCGCCGCAGGACCTTGCCGTAGGCCGTCTGCCGCTGCTGGTGCAGCCGCGCGCTGCGCTCCTCCAGGTGGCGCAGCGATGGCTCGCCGGCCCAGACCCTGACGTCCTCCAGGCCCGCGACGAACTCCTTCACGGTGGAGAACAGCACGGGATCGGGCTCGCCGGCGGCGGGGACCGGGACGCGCCAGTCGGGGGCGGGCGGCGTCTTGACGGATGTCCGCGTACGGGGGTGGAGTTCCGTCATCGCCTCCCCGTGCAGGAGTAGAGCGCGCTGCTGGGTGCGCTTGTCCACGTCCATCGCGCTCAGCAGCGTTCGCAGCTCCCTCTCCGAGGTCAGAAGGCGTCCCCGGATGATCTCGTGCACGATGGAGGGGGGCATGCCGGTCCTGTGTTCGAGATCTTCCACGGACCGCGCGGAAACGCTTCGATGGTGCTTCTGCAGCAAGTACGCGAGCTCCTCGCGTGCGCTCATCGCCGCCCCCGCGAGGCCGTGCCGGAGGCCTCGACGGCGGCGGTGACGATGACGGTCACCAGCGCCTCGACGGCGTACCCGAGGACGATCAGGGCGATGATGCCGGCCAGGGCGACCGCGAGGAACGCGGCGGACAGCGCGGCGCGCCGCAGGCCGGAGCCCTCGGCGGGCGGGGCGGCGGGCGGCGGCGTGCGCCGCACCGCGCATCGGAGTTCGAGCAGCACAGTGGTCCCTTCTGAACCCTCAACCCGGACATGGGGATTGCCGTCCCCTGGGGCCTGTCTTCAAACTCGCGTCTGCGGGGCGACGCCGGGGCACGCACCTCGCCGCGTTGTCGTCGGTCGCCAATGCTCCGCAGTGGCTCCCTCCTCCGCCTTGCGAT
>NZ_JBHVET010000515.1:0-6457 GCF_042802135.1 Kitasatospora sp. NPDC057512 | reverse complement strand
CCTCCGGGGTGCGGCGCCCTTCGACGGCCGGGTCGTCAGCCGGTTGATCAGCCCAAGGAGGCTCGCAGGAAGGCGAGTTCGGCCTGGACCAGCTGTTCGTTCAGTCCGCCCGGGGTCATGTGGGTGGCGCCGGGCAGCGGCAGCACGCTGTGCGGGCGGCCGGCCCGGGTGAGCGCCTGGGAGAGCAGCAGGGTGTGCGAGGGGTGGACGTTGTCGTCGGCCAGCCCGTGGATCAGCAGCAGCGGCCTGCTCAGGCCCGGCGCGTCGGGGAGCAGGCAGTCGTCGGCGTAGCCCTCCGGGTTCTCCTGCGGCAGGCCGAGGTAGCGCTCGGTGTACGCGGTGTCGTAGAGCCGGAAGTCGGTGGGCGGGGCGCCCGCGCAGGCGGCGTGGAAGACGTCCGGGCGGCGCAGCACGGCGAGCGCCGCGAAGTAGCCGCCGTACGACCAGCCGCGCACGCCGACCCGGCCGAGGTCGAGGTCCGGGTGCCGCTCGGCGAGCGCGTGCAGGGCGTCGACCTGGTCGTCCAGCGCCACCTGGGACATCCGTCGGAAGATGGTGCGGGTGAAGTCCGGGGAGACGAACGGGGTGCCGCCGTTGTCGACGGTGACCACCGCGAAGCCCTGGTCGGCCCACCACTGCTTGAGCTGCCAGCGGCGCGGCTCGGCGGCCACCGCCTGGTAGCCGGGCCCGCCGTAGACGTCCAGCAGGACGGGCAGCCGGGTGCCGGGGACGTGGCCGCGCGGGTACACCACGGCGCTGGGCAGGGCGCGTTCGGTGACCCGGGCGAGCCGGGGCTCGACCCGGTGGGGCAGCGGCGCGCTGTGGTCGGTGAGCGGCAGCTCGTGGCCGTCGCGGCTGATGACGCGCCGGACGCCGTCGGCGGTGGCCGAGGTGAGCAGCAGGGTGTCGGCGGCGGCGAGCGCCGAGTGCAGGCCGGGGCCGGAGGCGAGCGGCTCGGGGGCGCCGCCGTCCGGGTCGACCAGGTGGACGTACTGGTCGAACGGGTCGCCCGCGCCGGTCTCGCAGAGCAGCCGGCCGTGCAGCCGGCCGACGACCCGGCGGATCTGCAGGCCGGTGGTGTCCAGCGGCTTGCCGTCCACCGCGAGGCCGCGGGCCTGCGGGGTGTCGTGGACGGTGAGCAGCCGGCCGTCGGCCAGCCGGGCGGGGGTGCCGGGCAGGTCGTCCACCCAGAACTCGTCGGTGGTGCGGGAGAGTTCGTCGGTGCCGCCGGTGGCCGGGTCGGCGCTCAGCAGCAGCACGTTCTGCTGCAGGCGGTCGGCGACGGTGAGCAGCACCTCCTCGGTGGAGGCCCAGGAGGCGGCGCAGAGGTACGGGAACTCCTCGGTGTCCCAGTGCAGTCGGACCCGGCTGCCGTCGAGGCCGAGCACCCAGAGCTGGACGTCCGCGTTGGGGCCGCCGGCCTGCGGGTAGGCGAAGTCCTCGGGGGCCTCGCCGGGGTGCGCCGGGTCGGCGAAGTACCGCCGGGGGACGGCGGATTCGTCGACCCGGGCGGCCAGCAGCGCGCCGCCGTCCGGGCGCCACCAGTGGCCCCGGTGGCGGCCGAGCTCCTCGGCGGCGGCGAACTCGGCGACGCCCCAACGGGCGCCGTCGGCGGGGGAGAGCGGTTCGAGGCCGGGGGTGACGTACAGAGCGTCCTCGGCGACGTAGGCGACGCGCTGTCCGGTGGCGTCCGGCCGGGGGTCGAACGCGGGCCCGGCGACCGGGAGTTCGTCGCTGGTGCCGGCGGTGGTGTCGGTGCGGAACAGCCGGCCGTCCAGGGTGAAGACGGCGGTGGCGAGGTCGGCGGTGGCGGCGTACGTGCCGATCCCGGCGGCGACCAGCCGGCTGCGTTCGCGCAGTCGGCGCTCGACGGCGGGCAGGTCGTCGCGCCGGCCGGTGCGGCCGGGCAGCAGCGCGGCCGGGTCGGCGACCAGCCGCTCCTCGCCGGTGGCGGTGTCGAGCAGGTGGAGGCGGTCGACCGGATCCTCCGGACCGCTGGAGCGGAGGAGCAGCAGCCGGGTACCGTCCTCGGCGAAGGTGTACGCACGCGGCGCGCCGAAGGTGAACCGACCGGTACGGGCGCTGAGGGCAAGGAAGGCGTCGGTGATGGTCACGGCCCGATGGTGGTCGCGCGGTGCGTGTCCCGACCAGTAGTCTGTCATGTGAAATGTCACACATCAGTGTGCGCGAGTGAGCGGAGGAACCCGTGATCGAGGACCTGCGGACCGTCGAACCCCCGGCGCCGCTGCCCGCCGCCGACGGGCTGTTCAGCGTGTCGCCGCGGACCGCGCACCTGAACCACGGCTCCTTCGGCGCCGTGCCCGTCCCCGTCCAGCGGGCGCAGGACCGGCTGCGCACCGAGCACGAGCAGGACCCGGACGGCTTCTTCGCCGACCTCCCGGCCCGGATCGCCGCCGCCCGCGCCCTGATCGCCGCCGAACTCGACACCGACCCGGACCGGCTCGCGCTGGTCTCCAACGTCACCGAGGCGGTCGCGATCGCCCTGGACAGCATCCCGTTCACGCCCGGCGACCGGATCCTGGTCACCGACCACGGCTACGGCGCGGTGACCCGGGCCGCCGCCCGCAAGGCCGCCGAGACCGGCGCCGAACTGGTGGTGGCCCCCGTCCCGCTGGACGCCCCCGACGAACAGGCCGTCCGGGAGGCGGTGCTCGCCGCCGTGGACGGCCGCACCACCGTCGCCGTCCTGGACCAGCTGACCTCGCCCACCGCCCGCCTGGTCGCCGGCCCGGCCCTGCTCGCCGACCTGCGCGCCCGCGGCGTGACCACCGTGGTGGACGGCGCCCACGCCCCCGGCATGCTGCCCGCCCCCATCGACCCGAACGCCGACTTCTGGTTCGGCAACCTGCACAAGTGGGCCTTCGCCCCGCGCGCCACCGGGGTGCTCGCCGTCCGCCCCGAGTGGACCGGCCGGGTGCGCCCGCTGGCACTGTCCTGGGAGCACGACAAGGGCTTCCCCGGCAACGTCGAGTGGCGCGGCACCTGCGACTACACGCCCTGGCTGGCCGCCCCGGCCGGCTTCGAGCTGCTGCGCGGCCTCGGCCACCCGGCGGTGGCCGCCCACAACACCGCCCTCGCCGCGTACGGCCGCCGGACGCTGACCGAGCGGGCCGGCCTGGCACCGCTGCCCGCGACGCCCGGGGTGTGGATGCGCACCGTCCGGCTGCCGGCCGGGTACGGCGAGACCGAGCCGCAGGTGAAGGCGCTGATGGCCGAGGTGTGGCACCGCTTCGGCACCCGGATCGCCGTCCGCCCCTGGGCCGGCGGCGGGGTGCTGCGGGTCAGCGCGCAGCTGTACAACCGGCCGGGGGAGTACGAGCGGCTGGCGGACGGGCTGGCGGAGCTGCTGAAGGGGTAGCGGGGTCGCACGGAAAAACGGTGCTATCGATGTCGGTCCACCCGGGTAACCTCTGGCTGAGATGCGAGATCACACCAACCACACCCGGACGGCGATGAACACCCCCGATCCAGAGCCCCAGGACGACCAGGAGCTCAGCCCCGCCGAGGCGTACGCGGCCAGCCGTCGCCGGGCCCAGGGGCAGGCCACCGCCCTGTACGGCTTCCAGCAGCTGTACGACTTCCCGCTGGACGACTTCCAGCTGGAGGCCTGCGAGACGCTGGAGGCCGGATCCGGCGTCCTCGTCGCCGCCCCCACCGGCTCCGGGAAGACGATCGTCGGCGAGTTCGCCGTGCACCTGGCCCTGGCCGCGGGCCGCAAGTGCTTCTACACCACGCCGATCAAGGCGCTCTCCAACCAGAAGTACGGCGACCTGGTCAAGCGCTACGGCGCGGCCAAGGTCGGCCTGCTCACCGGCGACAACACCGTCAACGGCGACGCACCCGTGGTGGTCATGACCACCGAGGTGCTGCGCAACATGCTCTACGCGGGCTCCAGCACCCTCGACGGCCTCGGCTACGTCGTCATGGACGAGGTGCACTACCTCGCCGACCGCTTCCGCGGCGCCGTCTGGGAGGAGGTCATCATCCACCTCCCCGAGTCGGTCACCCTCGTCTCGCTCTCCGCGACCGTCTCCAACGCCGAGGAGTTCGGCGACTGGCTGGACACCGTGCGCGGCGGCACCAAGGTGATCGTCTCCGAGACCCGCCCCGTGCCGCTGTGGCAGCACGTGATGGCCGGCAACCGGATGTACGACCTGTTCGCCGACCCGGACCGGGACGGCCGCCCCAAGCACAGCCTGAAGAACCCCGGCAAGGCCGTCAACCCCGAGCTGGTCCGGCTCGCCCGCTCCGAGCTCGACCGCAACCCGCGCGACCGCTTCGGCCGCGGCCGGGGCCGCTCGATGCCCAACGGCCGTCCCGGCCGGGTCTGGACACCGGGCCGGGTCGACGTCATCGACCGGCTCGACGCCGAGGGCCTGCTGCCCGCGATCACCTTCATCTTCAGCCGGGCCGGCTGCGAGGCCGCCGTCCAGCAGTGCCTCAGCTCCGGCCTGCGGCTCAACAAGGACTCCGAGCGCGCCCAGGTCCGGGCGTTCGTCGAGGAGCGCTGCGCCGACATCCCCGACGAGGACCTGCACGTCCTCGGCTACTTCGAGTGGCTGGACGGGCTGGAGCGCGGCATCGCCGCCCACCACGCCGGGATGCTGCCCCGGTTCAAGGAGGTGGTCGAGGAGCTCTTCGTGAAGGGCCTGGTCAAGGCCGTCTTCGCGACCGAGACCCTGGCGCTCGGCATCAACATGCCCGCCCGCTCGGTGGTCATGGAGAAGCTGGTCAAGTGGAACGGCGAGACCCACGCCGACATCACCCCCGGCGAGTACACCCAGCTCACCGGCCGGGCCGGGCGGCGCGGCATCGACATCGAGGGCCACGCCGTGGTGCTCTGGCAGCGCGGCCTCGACCCGGAGGCGCTGGCCGGCCTGGCCGGCACCCGCACCTACCCGCTGAAGTCCTCGTTCCGGCCCTCGTACAACATGGCCGTCAACCTGGTCTCCCAGTTCGGCCGGCACCGCTCGCGCGAGCTGCTGGAGACGTCCTTCGCCCAGTTCCAGGCGGACCGCTCGGTGGTCGGCATCGCCCGCCAGGTGCAGCGCAACGAGGAGGGGCTGGAGGGCTACCGCGAGTCGATGACCTGCCACCTCGGCGACTTCGACGCGTACATGGAGCTGCGCCGCAAGCTCAAGGACCGCGAGAACGAGATGGCCCGCGAGGGCAGCAGCCAGCGCCGCGCGGCCGCCGTCGAGTCCATCGAGCAGCTCAAGCCGGGCGACGTCATCCACGTGCCCACCGGCAAGTTCGCCGGCCTCGCGCTGGTCCTCGACCCGGGCCTGCCGCCGGTCAACCGCTCCGGCCGGGGCGGCCCGCGCCACCCCGACTTCCAGGACGGCCCGCGCCCGGTGGTGCTCACCGCCGAGCGGCAGGTCAAGCGGCTCGCCATGATCGACTTCCCGCACCCCGTCGTCGCCGTCGACCGGCTGCGCATCCCCAAGTCCTTCAACCCGCGCAGCCCGCAGTCCCGGCGGGACCTCGCCTCGGCGCTGCGCACCAAGGCCGGCCACCTGGAGCCCGAGCGGTTCCGGCGCGGCCGCGCGGCCGCCGCCGACGACCCGGAGATCACCCGGCTGCGCACCGAACTGCGCCAGCACCCCTGCCACGGCTGCTCCGACCGTGAGGACCACGCCCGCTGGGCCGAGCGCTACCACCGGCTGCACCGCGACACCGAACTGCTGGAACGCCGGATGCGCTCGCGCACCCACACCATCGCCCGCACCTTCGACCGGGTCTGCGGGCTGCTCACCGACCTCGGCTACCTCAGTGGGGACACCGTCACCGACGACGGCAAGCGGCTCGGCCGGCTCTACGGCGAACTCGACCTGCTCGCCTCCGAGTGCATCCGCGAGGGCGTCTGGAGCGGCCTGGCCGCCGCCGAACTCGCCGCCTGCGCCTCGGCGCTGGTGTACGAGGCCCGCCAGGCCGACGACGCCGGCGCCCCCCGGGTGCCGGAGGGCGCGGCCAAGGAGGCGCTCGGCAAGATGGTCCGGATCTGGGGCCACCTGGACGCCCTGGAGGAGCAGCACCGGATCAACACCGCCGAGGGCGTCGGCCAGCGCGAGCCCGACCTGGGCTTCGCCTGGGTCGCCTACCGCTGGGCGCTCGGCCACAACCTCGACCAGGTCCTGCGCGACGCCGACATGCCGGCCGGGGACTTCGTCCGCTGGACCAAGCAGCTGATCGACGTCCTGGGCCAGATCCAGGACGCCGCCGGCGAGGACGTCGAACTCCGCAAGACCGCCCGCAAGGCCGTCGACGGCCTCCGCCGCGGCATCATCGCCTACTCCTCCGTCGGCTGACCGCACCCACCCCGAAGGGGCCCGCCCGCTCCCCGAGCGCGGCGGGCCCTTCCGCTTTTCCACGGACGAAGGGAACGAGAAGCCGCTGCCCCATGGCCCCGGCGGCTCCCCAAGGATCATTTGGTGGG
>NZ_JBHVET010000514.1:0-6460 GCF_042802135.1 Kitasatospora sp. NPDC057512 | reverse complement strand
GGCCCGGTCGGGGCCCGATCGCCTTCACTCGGATTGCGGGGAATTCGGAAGATCTCCTGCGCGCCGCGACCCGGCCGTGCTCAGCGCTTGGCGCGCAGTCGCGCGGCCTCGTACAGCACGATGCCCGCCGCGACACCGGCGTTCAGCGACTCGGTCAGGCCGGACATCGGGATCCGGACCCGCATGTCGCAGGTCTCCGAGACCAGCCGGGACAGGCCCTTGCCCTCGCTGCCCGCGACGATCACGACCGGGCCGGTCAGCAGCTCCAGGTCGCCGATCTCGGCCTCGCCGTCGGCGGCCAGGCCGACCACCATCAGACCGGCCTTCTGGTAGGCCTCCAGGGTGCGGGTCATGTTGGTGGCCCGGGCGACGGGCAGCCGGGCCGCGGCACCGGAGGAGGTCTTCCAGGCACCGGCGGTCATGCCGGCCGCGCGGCGCTCGGGGATGACCACGCCGTGCGCGCCGAAGGCGGCGGCCGAGCGGACCACGGCGCCCAGGTTGCGCGAGTCGGTCACGCCGTCCAGCGCGATGATCAGCGCGTCCTGACCGGCGTCGGCGGCGTCCGCCAGCAGGTCGTCGGGGTGCGCGTACTCGTACGGCGGCACCTGGAGCACCAGGCCCTGGTGGTTCATCCCGCCGGTCATCTGGTCCAGCTGGGGCCGCGGGGCCTCCATCAGCGGGATGCCGCGGTCGTTGGCGGCCTGGAAGGCGTCGCGGACCCGGTCGTCGGTGTCGATGAACTGCTGGACGTACAGCGCGTTGGCCGGGACGTCGCCCTGCAGGGCCTCGACCACCGAGTTGCGGCCGAAGACCAGCTCGGCGCTGCCCGCGCCGCCGCGGCCACCGCGGCCACCGCCGCCGGCCCGGCGCATGCCGGCCCGGGCCTTGGCGTCCCGCTCGCGCTTGAGCGCGGCGTTGGCGGCGCGCTGCTTCGGGTGGCCCTTGCGCTCCGCACCGGGCGGCGTCGGGCCCTTGCCCTGGAGCGCCTTCCGGCTGTGGCCGCCGGTACCGACAGACGCGCCCTTCTTCGATCCGGGGTTGCGACGGTTCCTGCGTGCACTGTTGCCGGCCATGGCTGTACTTCCTGTCTGTCCGGCATGCCCCGGCCGTCCCGGTCTGCCCGGTGGCGGCCGACGGCATGCGCTACGTCATGCGGGAGGGCCGCACCGGTCCGGTACGGCCCACCCATCACCCCGATCGTCGGATGGGGTTACTGGCTGTTGATCGTCCAGCGCGGGCCGGACGGGGTGTCCTCGATGGCCAGCCCGGCGAGGCCGAGCTGGTCGCGGATGGCATCCGCGGTGGCGAAGTCCTTGCGCTCGCGCGCGGCCTGCCGCTGGTCCAGGACCAGACGGACCAACGAGTCGACCACGCCGTGGAGGTCCTCGCCGCGCTCCGTCCCGGCCCAGTGCGGGTCGAGCGGGTCGAGGCCCAGTACACCGAGCATCGCACGGACCTCGGCCAGTCGCGCCACCACGCTCTCCTTGTCGTCCGCGTTCAGGGCGCTGTTGCCCTGGCGGACGGCGGTGTGCACGACGGCCAGCGCCTGCGGCACGCCGAAGTCGTCGTCCATCGCCTCGGCGAAGGCCGGCGGCACCTCGGGCGCCGCGTCGACCGTGCCGCAGCGCTCGACGGCGCGCTGGATGAAGCCCTCGATCCGGCCGAAGCCGGCCTCGGCCTCGCGCAGCGACTCCTCGCTGTACTCGATCATCGAGCGGTAGTGCGGGGCCGCCAGGTAGTAGCGGAGCACGATCGGCCGCCACGCCCGGACCATCTCGGAGACCAGCACCGAGTTGCCCAGCGACTTGCTCATCTTCTCGCCGGCCATGGTGACCCAGGCGTTGTGCACCCAGAAGCCGGCGAAGTCGTCGCCGTAGGCCTTGGACTGGGCGATCTCGTTCTCGTGGTGCGGGAAGATCAGGTCCAGCCCGCCGCCGTGGATGTCGAAGGCCGCGCCCAGGTACTTGTGGGCCATCGCCGAGCACTCCAGGTGCCAGCCCGGACGGCCGCGGCCCCACGGGGTCTCCCAGCTCGGCTCGCCCGGCTTGGCGGCCTTCCACATCGCGAAGTCGCGCTGGTCCCGCTTGCCCGTCTCGCCCTCGCCCTCGGGCTGGCGCAGGTCGTCCAGCTTCTGGTTGGAGAGCGCCAGGTAGTCGGGGTACGACCGCACGTCGAAGTAGACGTTGCCGTCGGCCGCGTAGGCGTGGCCCTTCTCGATGAGCCCCTGCATCATCGAGATCATCTCGGGGATGTGCCCGGTGGCCCGCGGCTCGACCGTCGGCCGCAGGCAGCCGAGCGCGTCGTAGCCGTCGTTGAAGGCGCGCTCGTTCTCGTAGGCGATCTGCCACCACGGCGTGCCGAGCTCGCGCTCCTTGGCGATGATCTTGTCGTCGATGTCGGTGACGTTCCGGGCGAAGGTCACCTGGTAGCCGCGGTAGGCGAACCACCGCTGCATGAGGTCGAAGTTGAGGTACGACCGGATGTGCCCGATGTGTGGCGCCGACTGAACGGTAGCGCCGCACAGGTAGATCGAGACACAACCCGGTACAAGCGGGACGAAGTCGCGTACCTGGCGGGTGCTGGTGTCGTACAGACGAATGCTCACAGCGTCAAGCGTAGTGGGCACCGGGGGGTGCCCCGCCACATTCCCCGGGACAACGGGGGCGTGATCCCGGGGAAACGGCGGGACTCGGACGGGACTCAGATGTTGCCGAGCACCTTGTGCGGGGAGATCCGGACGACCACCCGGACCGCCTCCGGGCCGTCGAAGGTGTAGTCCTTGCCCAGGTACTTGTGGGACAGCTCGTCGATCAGCGCCCGGCCGCCCTCGGTGGTCATCGTCGCCTCACCGCGCGCCTCGAAGTACTCGTACGGGTTGTCCTTGTCGTTGATGACGAGGGACACCCTCGGGTCCCGGAGCAGGTTGAGGTGCTTCCGGCGGCCCTCGACGGTGGAGAACAGGATGTCGTCGCCGTCCCGCTTGACCCAGACCACGGAGGCCTGCGGGCCCCCGTCGGGCTGGATGGTGGAGACCACGGCGAAGCTCGTGCTGTCGAGCAGTTCCTTGACCTTGTCCGCAAGTTCGACACCCATCGGAAACCCCTTCACGTCGGTGTTCGGCCCGAGCGGAAGCCCCGTACGGGCCCGAGCCGAACACTAGCGACTCGGGCCCCGGGAACACCCGGTGAACACCCGTCAGGTCGGGGTTGTTCCCACCCGCTCACCGCGACCGGCTCAACGCCGTTCGTACACCAGGGCGGTGGCGATCGCGGCCAGGCCCTCGGCCCGGCCGGTCAGCCCCAGCCCGTCGGTGGTGGTGCCGGAGACGGACACCGGCGCGCCGACCGCCTCGGACAGCGCGGCCTGCGCCTCGGCCCGCCGCTTGCCGATCTTCGGCCGCACACCGATCACCTGGACCGCCACGTTGCCGATCTCGAAGCCGGCCTCGCGGACCAGCCGGGCCGCCTCGCCGAGCAGCTTCGCCCCGGACGCGCCGGCCCACTCCGGGCGGTCGGTGCCGAAGTGGGCGCCCAGGTCGCCGATCCCGGCGGCCGAGAACAGCGCGTCGCAGGCGGCGTGCGCGGCGACGTCGGCGTCCGAGTGCCCGGAGAGGCCGACCTCGGCGTCCGGCCAGTCCAGCCCGGCCACCCGGAGCGGGCGGCCGGCCTCGAAGGCGTGCACGTCGGTGCCGATCCCCACGCGGGGGATCACGGGGGTCTGCGGGTCAGTAGGCATCGGCGGCCCTCCTGCGGGCGAGTACGGCCTCGGCGAGCACGAGGTCCAGTGGACGGGTGACCTTGAACGCCTCCTCGTGGCCGGGCACCACGACGACCCGGCCGCCGTAGCGCTCCACCAGGCCGGCGTCGTCGGTGACCGGGGGCGCGTCGGCGGTGCCCGCGCTCTCCTCGGCCAGCGCCTTGGCGTGCACCTCGACCAGGGTGGCGCGGTCGAAACCCTGCGGGGTCTGCACCGCGCGCAGGGTGGCGCGCTCGGGCGTGTCGAGCACCGGCTCGGGGCCGCCCGGGTTCGGCTCGACCCGCTTCACCGTGTCGGCCAGCGGCACCGCGGGCACCACCGCCCGCGCCCCGGCCCGGACGGCGGCCGCGACGGCGTCCACCACCTCGACCGGGACCAGCGGGCGGGCCGCGTCGTGCACCAGCACGATCCCGACCTCGTCCGGGATCGCGGCCAGGCCCAGCCGGACCGACTCCTGGCGGGTCGCCCCGCCGGCCACCACCCGGATGTCCTTGTCGTCCAGCCCGTGGCTGTCCAGCAGGGCGACCACCTCGGCCACCCCGTCGGCGGGCGCGGCGACCACGACCAGGCCGACCGCCCGGCTGCGGGCCAGGGCCCGGACGGCGTGCACCAGGAGCGGCACGCCCCCCAGTTCCCGCAGGGCCTTCGGGGCCCCGGGCCCCAGCCGCTCACCCCGTCCGGCGGCGGGCACCACTGCTGCTGCGACTGCTCCTGACGCGTTCAGGTTTCACTCCTTCGGCGAAGTGGGTATGGCCATGGCGTGCCCGGCGGGCGCACCGGGCCCCTTCCGAAGAACCACGGTCCACCGTCCGCCGCACAGCTCCGCAAGTTCCGCGCAACGGTTCCGCGCAAGAACGGGTGCGGAAACGGTCTTGCAGGCCTGGGCAGGCTCGGGCAGGTGGCGTGGTCCGGACATGCCTCAGCGCCCGGAGTGCCACTGCACCACTCCCGGACGGTTCGTCCGAGGAGTGGCGCGCCGGCACCGGGCGCTGTGAGCGTTGGGCGGCAGCCCGACCGCACTGCGGTGGCGCGCTACGAGGCGAGGACCTCGTCGAGCAGCGTCTCCGCCTTGTCCTCGTTGGTGTTCTCCGCCAGCGCGAGCTCGCTGACGAGGATCTGGCGCGCCTTCGCGAGCATCCGCTTCTCGCCGGCCGAGAGGCCGCGCTCGCGCTCGCGGCGCCACAGGTCGCGGACGACCTCGGCGACCTTGATGACATCACCCGAGGCGAGCTTCTCCAGGTTCGCCTTGTAGCGACGGGACCAGTTGGTCGGCTCTTCCGTGTACGGTGCCCGCAGCACCTCGAAGACCCGGTCCAGACCCTCCTGGCCGACTACATCGCGCACGCCGACGAACTCCGCGTTCTCGGCGGGCACGCGGAGCGTCAGGTCTCCCTGCTGCACCTTGAGCACCAGGTAGGTCTTGTCCACACCTTTGATCTGGCGAGTTTCGATGGCCTCGATCAGCGCGGCCCCGTGATGGGGGTAGACCACCGTGTCGCCAACCTTGAACGTCATGTGACAGGACCCCTTCCGTGGCTTTCCAGAATAACACGCTTCTCGGCCCACCCGAAGGGCGTTTTCGCAGGTCAGGGCCGGTCTCGGGGCTTGACAAGGACCCCCATGACGTGCTGCGACCGGTGTTCGAGAGGGGCTTCCCGCAGGTCGGAGGCGGTTCCGGGGTTCGGCGAAACCCTTGCGCAACACCCCCGCAACCATGATTGGATCTTGAGCTTTCACCCCTTTTCGAGTCGCGGCCGAATCGTTATTCGATCTTGGTCGAACCTTGTCCTCCACGTGACCCGGACATGTCGACGTACCGCCGGACGCACCCCCGGCGTACGGCCGGACGGCCCCCGGCGGCCCCCGGGAGTGCGACACGGGGACCACCCCGTGAGGAGCGCATAAGCGAGGTCGATAATCTGAGACCTGACCACCCGACACGTGACCTAGGGAGAAGCCGCCGCCGTGAGCCGCAGCCTTCGACGCGGCAGCATCGCCGCCCTCGCCGCCATCGCCATCGCCTCGCTGTCCTCCTGCGCCGCCGGCAACACGCCGGACACCCTGCAGATCAAGCCGGACAACGCGGCGGCGACCCTCGGGACGACCCTCCGGCTGAACAACATCGTGGTCGTCACCGGGGAGGGCGCCGCGGGCGACCACACCGGTCCCGCCAACGTGGTCGTGAACATCGCGAACACCGCGGACGCCCCGGCCGAGCTCCAGTCCGTCACCGTCGGCGGTGCCACCACCACCTTCGCGGACGCCGCCGGCGCTCCGCTGTCCGGCATCGTCGTCCCGGCCCGCGGCGCGGTGGTGATCGGCGGCCAGGGCAACCCGTCCGCCACCGCCGCCTCCGCGACCGTCCACGTCGGCGGCTTCGCCCCGACCGTGTTCACCTTCAAGGACGGCCAGAAGGTCGAGGCCCAGGCCGCCGTGAGCCCGGACTCGGGCGAGAACGGCCGCGGCCTCTACAAGGGCTTCGGTCCGACCCCCTCGCCGACCGCGACCCCGGCCAAGACCACCGCTCCCGGTGCCGCCACCCCCGGCGCCACCACCCCGGCCCCCGGCGCCACCACCCCGGGCGCGCCGGCCACCGGTGCCGCCGTCCCGGCCGGCACCACCGCCCCGGCCGTCCCGGCCGCGCACTGACGCCGCACCCCGCCCCCGGCGGGCCCGCCCGGGCCCGCCGGAGCGACACGAAGGC
>NZ_JBHVET010000513.1:0-6464 GCF_042802135.1 Kitasatospora sp. NPDC057512 | reverse complement strand
GCGGCGGCGCGTTGGAGGGCGCTGGCGAGGAGGGCGAGGTCGGTGGGGCCGTTGCCGAGTTCGCGGACGGGGCGGCGGGCCGGCGGGGCTCCGAGCTGGAGCGGGTCTATCGCGACGACGGTGGGCCGCAGGGTGGCGGTGCGCGGGATGCGGCCGCTGATCCGGGCGGTCTGGAAGGCGGTGACGCCGCCGTCCGGGAGGCGGAGGTAGCCGCGGCCGGGGGTGTCCTCGGGCAGGGCGGCCGCGTCGCCGAGGTGGATCAGCAGGTCGGAGTCGGCCGGGTCCTCGGTGCGCAGGGCGATCCGGAGCAGCGCGGCCTCGTCCACCTCGGTGCCGGCGCTCTCCTCCGGGCGGCCGGTGGCGACGGCGAGGTGGACGCCGAGCGGCCCGCCGCGGCGGGCGACGGCGGCCAGCGCGCGGGCGAGCGGGCGGCCGGCGGCGGAGGTGGGGGAGAGCAGCGCGTCGTAGTCGTCGACGACGACGACGAGCCGGGCGGGGGGAGCGGCGGGGGCGGTCGGGCGGGGGCCCTCCGCGCTGCGCGGCGGGATGATCCGGGGCGTGGTGGCCGCTCCGCCGCCGACGACGGCGGGCACCGGGACCTTGGGGTGTTCCGCGTCCGCCTCCGGCCCGTCCAGGCTCTGCGCGTCGAGGCTCTGCCCGCCCAGGCTCTGCCCGTCCAAGATGCGGGCGGCGTGCCAGGAGGCGAAGTCCAGCCCGTCGAACAGCCGTTCCCGCAGGGTGAGTTCGTCCTCCAGCGCCTCGGCCGCGAGCAGTGCGGCGCGCGGGTCGGCGGCGGCGTTCACCCGGCCGGTGACGTGCGGCAGCTCGGTGCAGCCGTCCAGTCCGTCCTGGCCCTCCGAGGTGGCCCGGCCCTCGATGATCGTGACGGCGAGCCGCCCGGGCCGTTCGGAGACGGCGAGCGAGGCGACCAGGGTGCGCAGCAGCTCGGTCTTGCCGGAGCCGCGGGCGCCGCCGATCAGCAGGTGCGGGCCGCCCGGGTCGGGGGAGGGGACGGTGAGTTCGGGGTCGGCGAGGTCGAGGGTGCAGAGCTCGTCCCGGGTGGTGCCGAGCAGGGCGGTCGCGGCGCCGATGCCGCCGGCGTGGGCGTCCCAGCGGGCGGACAGCTTGGCCGGGGTGACGGTGTCGAGCTGGAGCAGGTCGAGCAGCCGCAGCACGTCGGGCAGCGGGCCGCGGGCGGCCGGGGTGGCCTCGCGCAGCGGGGCGAGGACGCGGGCGAGCCGTTCGGCCCAGGCGTCCGAGACGGCGTCCAGCGAGACCTCGTGGAGGGTCTCCCGGCCGCGGGCGACCGGCCGGGACAGCGACAGCTGGGTGCCGACCTCGCCGGTGATCAGGGCGGTGGCGCCGAGGCCCCGGGGGAGCAGTTCGGGCTGCTCGGCGAGGCAGATCGGGAAGATGCCGACCGCCGGGCCCTGGCGCAGCAGCAGGTCGAGCGCCTGCCGGGCGGCCTCGGTGGCCGGGCGGCCGTCGACGACGACCACGGTGGCGGGGTGGCCGGCGAGGCCGCTGGGGCCGCTGAGCCGGGCGGTGAGCTCGGTCAGCCGGGCGGTGGCCTGTTCGTCGTCGAGGCCGATCAGCAGTCGGCAGTCCTGGCCGTCGACCGGGCGCAGGTGGGGCAGCCACAGGGCCCAGGCCCAGGTGTCGACGCGGTCCTCGGCGGCGCGGGCCGGGTCGGCGTCGACCACGACCAGGCTCAGCCCGGTCGGCGGGTGCAGCGCGGCGAGCTGGGCGACGACGGCGCGGGTGAGCGCGTCCAGGCGCTCGCGCGGGCCGCTGAGGCCGAGGCTGCCGGCGGTCTGGAGGTCGAGGGTGACCGGGACGGCGGGCAGCATGGTGCCGGGCGTGGTGCCGGGGCCGCCGGGGCGGTCGGCGGTGCCGAGCCGCAGGGTGAGCGCGTCGGGGTGGCCGGGGCCGCGCTCCCAGAGCCGGGGGCCGGGGCCGACGGCGTTGAGCAGCAGGGTGGCGAGGTCGGGCCAGCGTTCGCGCTGGGCGGCGGTCTGGCGCAGCCGCACCGCGGCGTGGTGGCGTTCGGCGCTCTCCTGGCCGGGCGGTTCGGCGGCGCGGCCGGGCAGCAGGGAGAACAGGCCGCGGCCGCGGCCGGGCGCGGGTTCGGGGGCGGCGGGCGGCTCGACCACGGGCGGCGCGGGCCGGACCGGTCCGGGGGCGGCGAGCTGGAGGTGGCCGTGGCCGTCCGGCAGGGCGGCGCGGACGGCTCCGGCGGCCTCGGCCGGGTCGGGGGCGGTCACCTGGAGGGTGGACTCGCCGATCCGCAGCACGGCGCCGGGCTCCAGCGGGACGGCGGCCTCCGGCGGGACGGGCGGGACGAGCCGGCCGTCCAGGGCGGTGCCGTTGGTGGAGCCGAGGTCCCGTACGGAGATCCGGCCGTCCTCGGCGAGGTGCAGGGAGAGGTGCAGCCGGGAGACGTCCGGGTCGTCGAGCGGGACGTCGGCCTCGGCGGAGCGGCCGATCCGGATCTCCCGGCCGTGCAGCCGGTGCACGCCGCCGGCGTCGGGGCCGCCGACCACCCGCAGTTCGGCGGCGGCGGGGGTGTCGTCGGGGTCGTCGGCGGTGGGGTCGGGCTCGTTCAGACTGAGGACGGCGCCGTCGAGCAGCGGGGGGTGGCCGAGCAGGGTGTGCTCGTCGACCCGGTGCGCCCCGGCGTACAGGTGCACGTGGGTGGCGGCCCGCGGCCCGCGCACGCCCACGGCACCCGCGAGCGCGCCCGCGATGGCGCCGAGTGCGGTGCCGACGGGCGCGGTCACCAGCACGTCCACGTAGGGGATGGCGGAGCCGGCGGCGGACGGGCCGCTGCGCGGTCGGAGGACGGTCAGCCGGATCTGCATCTCGCCCGCGGGTCCCTTCTGCTGATGTGAAGCCTGGTGCCGCTGCCCGGTGCCGTGGGCACCGTTGGGCCACACGAGTGGCGAGTGTCCATCCTGCCATCCGTCGTGGACGGTCCGCGCACCGTACCGGATTTGACGATCTTGCGATCGTGGCGGCGACCGGGGCGACGGGGAGTCAGGTCGACGGCCATCTCGCGGGGTGCCCGGGACCTTCCCTAGGGGATCTCCCCCAACCCTTCCCCAGACCGTGCGGATGGCCTGCCGACCACCTCAAAAACCCGTACGGTCACCGTTAGAGTGGCCGCAGACACGGGCCCGGCAGGCTCACCGCACCGGCGGAGGAGCGCCCCGCGCGGGCGGCACGGCGAGGAGTGCGACAGGTGCGGCCAGTCGGCAGCAAGTATCTGCTGGATGAGACCCTCGGGCGGGGTGCGACCGGCACCGTCTGGCGCGGCGTGGTGCGCGAGGACGTCCAGGTGCCGGGCTGCCACCCCGGGCAGCGGGTGGCGATCAAGGTGCTGCGCGAGGAGCTGGCCGCCGACCCGGACGTGGTGATGCGCTTCCTGCGCGAGCGCTCCCTGCTGCTGCGGCTGACCCACCCCAACATCGTCCGGGTCCGCGACCTGGTCGTCGAGGGCGAGCTGCTGGCCCTGGTGATGGACCTGGTGGACGGCCCGGACCTGGCCCGCTACCTGCGCGCCAACGGCCCGTTCAGCCCGATCGCCGGCGCCCTGCTGATGGCCCAGGTCGCGGACGCGCTGGCGGCCAGCCACGCGGACGGGATCGTCCACCGCGACCTCAAGCCGGCCAACGTGATGCTCGCCTCCACCGTGGTGGACGGCGCCGAGCGGATGCACCCGCTGCTGACCGACTTCGGCATCGCCCGGCTCGCCGACTCCCCGGGCGTCACCCGCACCCACGAGTTCGTCGGCACCCCCGCCTACGTCGCGCCGGAGTCCGCCGAGGGCCGTCCGCAGACCTCCGCGGTGGACGTGTACGGCGCCGGGATCATGCTGTACGAGCTGGTCACCGGCCGCCAGCCGTTCCAGGGCGACAGCGCCCTCGCCGTGCTCCAGGCCCACCTGGCCCAGGAGCCGCAGCGGCCTAGCACCATGCCCGAGCCGCTCTGGACGGTGATCGAGCGCTGCCTGCGCAAGGACCCGGCCCAGCGGCCCGGTGCCACCTCGCTGGCGCACGCGCTGCGGGTGGTCGCGGCCGGGGTCGGCGTGCACGCCTCCCCGGCGGCGGTGGACGAGGCGCTGGCGGTCGGCGCCCTGCTGCTGCCGGACCCGCAGCCGACCGCCGTCCCCGGCAGCGTGCCGCCGCTGCCGCCCGTGACGATGCCGGGCGCCCCGGCCCCGGGGGTGATGGCCCCCGGTGTCATGCCCCCCGGTGTCGAGGACCGCACCCAGGTGCTGCCGCCGGTTCCGGGCGGGCAGTACGACCCGGCCGCGGCGACCGCGGTGATGGGCACCCAGCCGCCGCCCCCGCAGGGCGCCCCGGACCGCACCCGGGTGATGCCGCCCGCCGCCGTGCCGCCGCCCCCGCCCGCCGCGCCCCCGCAGGAGGAGGCGCCGCACCCGTGGCAGACCCAGCTGCGCGCGGCGCGGGACCGCAACCAGCAGACCCAGGTCGGCTACTTCGGCCCGGAGGACTACGAGGACCTCCCGCAGCCGCAGGTCGCCCCGCAGCCCTACCAGGCCGGGCAGGGGGGCCAGCCCGGACCGGGCGGCCACGGCGGACAGGGGTACCGGCCGGGCCAGGGCGCTCCGGGCGGGCGCCCCGCTCCGCAGCAGCCCGGCGGCTACCGCCAGGCCCCGCCCCCGCCCGGCTACGCCCAGCGCCCGCCGGTGGCCCCGCCGCCCTACCAGGCGGGCCAGGTCGGTCAGGGCGGTCAAGCCGGCCAGGGCGGCCAGCGGGGCCAGGGCGGCCGTCCGCAGCCGCCCGGCGGCTACCGGCAGGCCCCGGGCGGGTACGGGCAGTCGCAGGGCGGCTACCCGCCGGCGCCCGCGCCCACCCCGGTGGCGCGCCGGGCCGAGCCGCCCGCGCCGCAGTACCGGGAGGCCCCGCCGCAGCGCCGCGAGGAGCCGCCGGCCCCGGCCCGCCGCGAGCCCGGGCCGGCCCGCGAGCCGCGCCCGCGCAGCCGCAACCGGATGTACATCCCGGGGCTCGGCTGCCTCAAGGGCTGCCTGATGGTGCTGCTGGTGCTGGGCGTGGCCGGGGTGGCGCTGTGGAACTTCACGCCACTGCCGCACTACTGGGACAACGTCGTGGGCTGGTTCGACTCGGCGCGCGACTGGGCGAACAGTCTCTTCGGCAAGTAGCGCCGCCCGAGGCCGGAGCCGAGGCCAGGCCGGAGTCGAGGCCGGAGCCGGAGCCGGAGCCGGAGCCGGGCCCGGACGGTGTTCCGGCCTCCGGCCCGCCCGGGCGGCCACATTGACGCTATGTCGACAATTATCGAGATTTCTCGGCCGGGACTCCCGCTCCGGGCCCTCCGGGCGGCCCCCGCAGGCCCTCCGGGCGCGTAGGTTGGTCGCTGTTGTCCCGCCCCACCGAGCGCGCCGGACCCCCGGAGCGCTCCCGCGCCGCCCACGGAGCAGCATTGGCACGCAAGATCGGCAGCCGGTACACCGTCCACCAGGTGATCGGCCGGGGTTCGGCCGGGACGGTCTGGCTCGGTGAGGGGCCCGACGGCCCGGTGGCGGTCAAGCTGCTGCGCGAGGACCTCGCCGCCGACCAGGTGCTGGTCGGCCGCTTCGTCCAGGAGCGCACCGCGCTGACCAGCCTCGACCACCCCCGGGTGGTCGGCGTGCGCGACATGGTGGTGGACGGCAGCGACCTCGCCCTGGTGATGGAGCTGGTCCAGGGCACCGACCTGCGCTCCCGGCTGGAGCGGGACGGCGCGCTGCCGCCGCAGACCGCCGCCTCGATCATCGCCGACGTCGCCGACGGCCTGGCCGCCGCGCACGCGGCCGGGATCGTCCACCGCGACGTCAAGCCGGAGAACGTCCTGCTCGACCTCGCCGCCGCCCCCGGCCCCGGCGGCGCCCCGCGCGCCAAGCTCACCGACTTCGGGGTGGCCCGCCTGGTCGACGCCCCGCGCCGCACCCGGGCCACCCGGATCATCGGCACCCCCGACTACCTCGCCCCCGAGATCATCGAGGGCCTGGAGCCGCGCGCCGCCGTCGACATCTACGCCCTCGCCACCGTGCTGTACGAGCTGCTGGCCGGCTCCACCCCGTTCGGCGGCGGCCACACCGGCGCGGTGCTGCGCCGGCACGTCACCGAGCAGGTGCCGCCGATCCCCGGCCTGCCGGACGGGCTGTGGCGGATCATCTCCGAGTGCCTGGCCAAGGCCCCTGCCTCCCGGCTGCGCGCCGCCGAGCTGGCCTCGCGGCTGCGCGAGCAGCTGCCCTCGCTGGCCGGCCTGCCGGTGCTCGCCGTGCCCGGCCAGGGCCGGGCCCCGGCCGAGGAGCAGCTGACCCCCGGCGAGGCCGTCTACGCCGAGATCGACGCCGGCCCCGGCATCCACAAGCGCCGCCGCGGCCCGGCCGTCCCGCTGGTGCCCGGCGCCGCCCCGGACTCCACCCGGGACACCCACAC
>NZ_JBHVET010000512.1:0-6467 GCF_042802135.1 Kitasatospora sp. NPDC057512 | reverse complement strand
GCCGGTGCTGTGGTCGGCGGGTCCGGCGTCCGTGCCGGCGGCCGGCCGGGCGGCGCCGGCCGCGCCGACCTGGTCGCCGCAGCCCGCCTTCGGGTACCCGGCGATGGCGCACAGCAGACCGTTGGTGTCGTAGCGCAGCGGCGGGGCGACGGTGGCCAGCACCTCGGCCGAGGTGGCGCGGGGCGCGACGGCGGCGCAGGCCGTGCGCTGCTCGGGCACCGAGGCGGCGGACGAACCGGAGGCGGACGAAGTGGAGGCGGACGAACCGGCGGACGAACCGGCGGTGGCTGAACCGGAGGCGGACGAACCGGCGGCGGAGCCGGCGTCCTCGGCGGTGCCGAAGTCCAGCACGACGGCCACCCGCTTGCGGCCCTCCTGGGCGGGCGTGTCCGCGCAGATGTCGGCGAAGCTCCCGGCCGTCCGGGGCTTCGCGGCGTCCTGCCCGCCGTCCGGGCTCAGCGCGAACCGCCACCCGTCCACGGCCCCGTCCGGCGGCACCGCGACGGAGGGACCCTGCTGCTGGTACGTCCAGCTGCCGCCCTCGGCGCCGCGCCAGAACGACCAGTACCGGTACCCGGCCGCCTGCGCCGGAGCGGCGGAGGCGAGCAGCAGCACCGCCCCGAGGAGGGGGAGGAGCAGCCCGGCGAGGGCGGTGCGGCGGCGGGCACGGGCACGGGCGCCCTCGCCCGGCAGGCCGGGCCCCGGCCCGCCCGGAGCGGCGTGGGAGGCGGGACGCATCAGAGGTGGGTGTTGCGCTTGCGCTGGAGGCTGAGGAGGAGGCCGCCGCCGACGCCGATGAGCAGGCCGACGCCGATCAGCCAGTACTGGCCGATGCCGCCGTCCTTCTTCTTCGCCGGGGCGGTCGCCGTGGCCGTGGCGGGGGCCCCGGTGGCCTTGGGCGCCGGGCCGAGGGCGGTGAGCTGGCCGGTCAGGGCGGCGGTGTCGCGGTGGGCGGCCTGGGAGACCAGCAGGAGGGTGGCGGTGGCGCCGGCGTCGGTGCCGCCCTTGGTCCAGGTGGCGCCCTCCTTGGCGAGCCAGTCGACGGCGCCGGCGGCCTGCTGCGGGTGGCCGCTCTGGCTGAGGGCGAGGGCGGCCCAGGCGGTGGCCGTGTAGTCGGGGGCGGGGGCGGCGCCCGGAGTGGTGAGGGTGAGGTGGTCGCCGCCGGCCGCGAGCTGGGCGGTCAGGTAGGCGCCGACGGCCTCGCCGGACTCCGCGTGCGAAACCGGGGCCGCGGCGGCCGAGGAGCCCTGGGCGGCCGGGGCGTCGGAGGCGCACGCCAGGGCCTTGGGCGCGGCGTCGGCGTGCACCGAGCCGGCGACCGGCAGGTGGCCGCCGCTCGCGGCGAGCGCGGCCTGGGCGCTGGCCAGGGCGTTCGGGGTGAGGGCACCGCCGGCCGGGTCGGGCTGGTAGGCGAAGGCGCCGCGCTGGTCGGCGGGGGCGGCGCAGCCGAGCTGGAAGAGGGCGACCCCGTCGAAGGCGGACCGGCCGGCCTTGGCGACGCCCGCCGGGTCGGTCTTCGCCGCGAACAGGGCGTTGACGGCGAGGCCGGTGGAGTTGGCGTCGCCGGGGCTGCCCGGGTTGTAGGCCCAGCTGCCGTCGGCGTTCTGGTTGGCCTTGAGCCAGCCGACGCCCTTGTCGACGGCCTCCTGGTGGCCGCCGAGGGCGACCAGGGCCTGGACGGCGACGGCGGTGGCGTTGCTGTCCTCGGTCCTGGGGTCGCAGGCCGCGCCGGCGGCCCGGTACGAGGGCCAGCCGCCGTCCTCGCACTGCTGCCCGGTGAGCCAGCCGACGGCTGAGTCGGCCGGGGTGACCTTGGCCGCCGTGAGCGCGGTGAGCGCCAGGGACTGCCGCCAGACGCCGTCGTACGTCGGGTCGCTCTTGCCGTACAGCCCGTCGGGGACGGCGGCGGGGGTCGGCGCGGGGCTGTCGGCGAGGGCCGGTCCTGCGGCGAGGCCGGTGAGCAGCGCGGCGGACAGGGCGGCGGCGCCCAGGCGGGCGGCGGTCAGCATGGTGCGGGTGTGCCTTTCGGTGAGCGGTGGTGGCCCGGGCGGGGCCGTTCCGTAGTCCTCGACGGTGCCGGGCGCGTGCGTCCGGACTGGCCGCTCGCCCCTCCCCGGGTGCTCCGACTCGTCCGGGCGGCCGAGGGCGGCGCCGGGATGGAGTTGTGCCGACTGTCGACTCTAGCCGCCGGAGCACGCCGGGCGTCCCGGCACGGGCAGGAACAGGTTCCAGTCGGCGGAGGGAGGGGGAGCGCTCACGGCAGGGCGAGCAGCCGGGCCGCGGTGTGCAGGTCGGCCCGGACCTCGGCGATCGAGGCGCGCCCGGAGAGCCAGGCGACCAGTGCCGAGTGCCAGGTGTGCTCGATCACCCGCACCGCCGCGCGCTGGCTCTCGGTGGGCGGTCCGGACTGGCCGATCGCGTCCAGGATGAGCTGCCCGGTGGCCGTGCTGACCTGGTCCACCTCGGCCCCCACCGAGCGGTCCGCGAAGGACAGCGCCCGGACCATCGCCTCGGCCAGCAGTGGCTCGCGCTGCAGCGCGTGGAAGGCCCGGGTGAGGGCGTCGGCGACCCGCGGCGCCGGTTCGCGGTCGGTCGGCGGGTGCCGCCGGATGTGCTCCTGGAGGCCCTGGAGCTGCTCCAGCATCACCGCCACCAGCAGGTGGACCTTGGACGGGAAGTACCGGTAGAGCGTGCCGAGGGCGACCTGCGCGCCCTCCGCGACCTCCCGCATCTGCACCGCCTCGTACCCGCCCCGCACCGCCAGCGCGGTGGCGGCCCGCAGGATGCGCCGGCGCCGTTCGGCCTGGCGCGCGGTCAGCGGCGGCTCGCCCGGGGGCGAGAGCTGCGGAGAGGTGGAAGGAGGGGGTGGCGGCAAGGGTGCTCCCGGGCGGGCGAGAGTGGCGGCGTGCTCCACATGGTCGGCAGGATCCGGCGTGGCGGGAATCACCAGCCCTGGCTCCTGAGGGAAAGCTACGGGCCGGTATCTTCGAGGTCTCTCATTGTTCACGTGGTCGACGACGAGTTCCCCAGCCACTGAAACCTGATCTACTTTAGCGACCGGAAGCACGACCGGCAGCACCGTAAGCAGCTAGAGAAGAGGGCCCAGGATGACCGCGCAGCCGCTGCGGATTGCCCTGCTGTCGTACCGCGGGGACCCGTTCTGCGGCGGTCAGGGCGTGTACGTACGACACCTCTCCCGGGAGCTGGCCAGGCTCGGCCACCACGTGGACGTGATCGGCGCCCAGCCCTTCCCGGTGCTCGACGAGGTCGACGGCCCCGGCTCGGTGCGCCTGGTCGAGCTGCCCAGCCTGGACCTCTACCGCGCCGACGACCCCTTCCGCACCCCGGCCCGCGACGAGTTCCGCGGCCCGGTGGACGTGCTGGAGTTCGCCACCATGCGCACCGGCGGCTTCCCCGAGCCGCTCACCTTCTCGCTGCGCGCCCGCCGGTACCTGGCCGCCCACAAGGGCCGCTACGACGTGGTGCACGACAACCAGACCCTCGGCTACGGCCTGCTCGGCCTGGCCCGGCACGGCTTCCCGCTGGTCACCACGATCCACCACCCGATCACCGTGGACCGGCAGCTGGAGCTGGACGCCGCCACCACCCGGGGCAAGCGGCTGTCGCTGCGCCGCTGGTACGCCTTCACCAGGATGCAGCGCCGGGTCGCCGCCCGGCTGGACCACGTGATCACCGTCTCCGGCACCTCGCAGCGCGAGATCGCCGAGCACCTGGGCGTCGCGCCGGGCGCGATCTCGGTGGTGCCGATCGGCGCCGACACCCGGCTCTGGTCGCCCTCGGCGGAGATCGAGCGCGTCCCCGGCCGGATCGTCACCACCTCCAGCGCGGACGTCCCGCTGAAGGGCCTGGTCTTCCTGGTCGAGGCGCTCGCCAAGGTCCGCACCGAGCGGGACGCCCACCTGGTGGTGGTCGGCAAGCCGCAGAAGGAGGACGGGCCGGTGGCCGAGGCGGTGCGCCGCTTCGGGTTGGCCGGGCACATCGAGTTCCGCAGCGGGCTGACCGACCGGGAGCTGGTCGACCTCTACCGCTCGGCCGAGGTGGCCTGCGTCCCCTCGCTGTACGAGGGCTTCTCGCTGCCCGCCGCCGAGGCGATGGCCACCGGCACCCCGCTGGTCGCCACCACCGGCGGGGCGATCCCCGAGGTGGCCGGGCCGGACGGGGAGTCCTGCCTGGCGGTGCCGCCGGGGGAGGCGGACGCGCTGGCCGCCGCGCTCGGCCGGCTGCTGGACGACCCGGAGCTGCGGGCCGGGCTCGGTGCGGCCGGACGGGAGCGGGTGCTGGCCCGGTTCACCTGGGAGCGGGCCGCCGAACTGACCGCCGAGGCCTACCGCGCGGCGCTCGCCACCGGCGTCGGCGCCCGGGCCCGCTCGGGGCCGGGCTGGCGGTACGTGGCCTAGCCGCCCGCCCGCCGGCGGCGGGTCGGTGACGGCCGGTCGGCGGAGGCGGAGCGGTGGCGGCAGGGCGAGCCTGCCCGACGAAGCGTGACGTGCCGGGAGTGGCGTGACGAGGCGTCAAGAACGCTTGGTAGCAATAGGAATGGGAGTCCTGCAGTGCTGACCGTCGATTTCTCGCGCTTCCCGCTCGCCCCCGGCGATCGGGTGCTCGACCTGGGCTGCGGCGGGGGCCGGCACGCGTTCGAGTGCTACCGCCGTGGCGCCAACGTGATCGCCCTCGACCAGAACACCGAGGAGATCGCCGAGGTCAGGAAGTGGTTCGCGGCGATGGAGCAGGCCGGCGAAGCCCCCGAGGGCGCGTCGGCGGTCGCGATGGAGGGCAACGCGCTGGCGCTGCCGTTCGAGGACGAGTACTTCGACAAGATCATCATCTCCGAGGTGATGGAGCACATCCCGGACGACAAGGGCGTGCTCAACGAGATGTTCCGGGTCCTCAAGCCGGGCGGCCTGCTCGCCGTCACCGTGCCCCGCTGGCTCCCGGAGAAGATCTGCTGGGCGCTGTCCGACGAGTACCACGCCAACGAGGGCGGCCACATCCGGATCTACCGGGGCGACGAGCTGCTCGACAAGCTCAAGGACGCCGGCCTGGAGCCGTACGGCACCCACCACGCGCACGCGCTGCACTCGCCGTACTGGTGGATCAAGTGCGCCGTCGGCGTCGACAACGACAAGGCGCTGCCGGTCAAGGCCTACCACCAGCTGCTGGTCTGGGACATCGTCGGCACCCCGGTGATCAGCAGCCTCACCAGGGCCGCCGAGCGGGCGCTCAACCCGGTGATCGGCAAGAGCTTCGTCGCGTACGCCTCCAAGCCCAACCGCGCGCCGGGCGGGACGGCATGACGGCCGCCGTCCCCGAGGTGCTGCTGCTCGACGGGGTGCTCGACGCCGAGCAGGCCGCCGACACCGTGCGCAGCATCCTGGCCGAGCAGCGCCCCGACGGCGCCATACCCTGGTTCGCCGGCCACCACCTCGACCCCTGGGACCACACCGAGGCGGCGATGGCCCTCGACACGGCCGGCGAGCACGCCGCCGCCGAGGCCGCCTACCGCTGGCTCGCCGCCGCCCAGAACCCGGACGGCTCCTGGTATGCCGCGTACACCGACGGCGTCGCCACCGACCGGGCCAAGGAGAGCAACTTCTGCGCGTACATCGCGGTCGGGGTCTGGCACCACCACCTCAGCACCGGCGACGACGCCTTCCTGGAGTGGATCTGGCCGGTCGTCCGGCGCGCCCTGGACTTCATCGTCGGGCTGCGGCTGCCCGGCGGCCCGATCGCCTGGCGGGTCGACGGGGACGGCACCGCCACCGACGAGGCGCTGCTCACCGGCTCGTCCAGCATCCTGCACGCGCTGCGCTGCGGCCTGGCCGTCGCCGAGTACCTGGAGGAGCCGCAGCCCGACTGGGAGCTCGCGGCCGGCCGGCTGGGGCACGCCGTCTCCCACCACCCCGAGCGGTTCCTGGACAAGGGCCGCTACTCGATGGACTGGTACTACCCGGTGCTCGGCACCGGCCTGCGCGGCGAGGCGGCGGTGGCCCGGATCGAGCGGGACTGGGAGCGCTTCGTCGTCCCCGGCCTCGGCGTGCGCTGCGTCAGCGACCGCCCGTGGGTGACCGGCGGGGAGAGCGCCGAGCTGGCGCTCGCGCTCTGGGCCATCGGCCAGTCCGACCGCGCGGTGGACATCCTGCGCTGGATCCAGAAGCACCTGCGGCACGAGGACGGCTCGTACTGGACCGGGTACGTCTTCGAGGACGACGCGATCTGGCCGGAGGAGCGCACCACCTGGACGGCCGGGGCGCTGCTGCTCGCGGTGGCCGCGCTCGGCGGGGACCCGGCGACGGTCGCGGTCTTCGGCGGGGAGCAGCTGCCGGCCGGGCTGGTGGTCGCGGACTGCTGCTGAGCCCGGCGCGAACGTAGGACGGGCGTACGCGGAGCGGATATACGTACGGAACGCGCGCCCAGGGCGCGCACACGCGGAAGGGGCGGGACCGGAG
>NZ_JBHVET010000511.1:0-6474 GCF_042802135.1 Kitasatospora sp. NPDC057512 | reverse complement strand
CAACGACTGCGGCGGGCCCTCGGGCGTTCCGTACGGGCGCCAGGAGGCCCGTGGGCGGTTTCAGGAGTGCCGCAGCTCCGGCGGCGGGGTGCGCTTGGCGTCCATGTCGTCCACCCGCACCAGGCTCCCCCAGACGGCCATCCGGTAGCGCGAGGTGTACACCGGCGTGCAGGTGGTCAGGGTGATGTAGCGGCCGGGGCCCTCGTAGCCGGAGCGGACCGGGACGGGCGCCACGATGCCGGTGTCGTACTTGGACGTCTCCGCCAGGGTGCTGTCGACCTTGTAGACGTACCACTTGTCCCGGGTCTCGACCACGACCGCGTCGCCCCGGTGGACGGCATCCAGGTCGTGGAACTTGGCGCCGTGGCCGTCCCGGTGGGCGGCCAGCGCGAAGTTGCCCTGCTGGTCCCACGGCATCGCGGCCCGGTACGGCTGCTCGTAGACACCCGCGACGCCGTCGTCCAGGACCTCGGTGGAGGTGCCCATCCGGATCAGCACCTGGTAGTCCCGGCCCATCGCCGGGACGTGCAGGAAGCCGACGTCGTCCCCGGCCGCGAACTGCTTCGGCGCGGTCCCGGGCTCGGTGCCGGGGGCGCCGGGAGCACCGGCCGCGCCGGGGGCCGGGGCGGCGCCGGGCGTCGCCGCGGGGCCGGGGTGCGGGCCCGCGGCCCAGCTGCCGCGCAGCCGGTCGGCGGCCGCCGAGGCCGAGCGGTCCGCCTGCACGTTGGTCCACCAGAGCGAGTAGGCCACGAACAGGCCGAGCACCAGGCCGAGGGTGATCAGCAGCTCGCCGAAGACCCCGAGCGCGGCCAGCGCCCGGCTCCGGCCCCGCCCGGCCCCCGGCTCGGGCGGGGCGAAGGCCTCCTGCGCCGGTTCGGCCGATCGCGCGGTCTCGTCCTGCATCTGCGGTGCTCCCCCTCCGGGCCGGGCGGCCGGGCGGCTACCCGCCCGTGATCGCGGCCGGCTTGCCCTGGGCACGCGGCCGTTCCTCGATCATCTTGCCAAAGACGATGAGGCGGAACTTGGAGGTGAACTCCGGCGTGCAGGTGGTCAGGGTGATGTAGCGGCCCGGACCGGCGTACCCCGCGCCGTTCGGCACCGGCTTGATCACGCTCACGTTGTTGGGGGAGGTCTCCGGGATGCCCCCGGTGACCTCGTAGGTGTAGTAGCCGGCGGCGGTCTCCACCACGATCTTGTCGCCCTTGCCGAGCTGGTTGATGTACCGGAACGGCTCGCCGTGGGTGTTGCGGTGGGCGGCCAGCGCGAAGTTGCCCGCCTTGTCGCCCGGCATCCCGGTTCCCGTGTAGTGGCCGACCAGGCCGTTGTCGAGCACCGCCGACTTGGAGGTGCCCTCGGCGATCGGGAACTTCAGCCCCAGCTTGGGCAGGTGGATGATGGCGAAGCCCTTGCCGGGCTCGAACACCTCGGGCTTGTCCGGCGCCGGGGCCGGCTGCCCCGGCTGGACGGGCGCGACGGCCGCGTTGAACTGCTGCTCCAGCTGGTTGCGGGCCCCGTCGGCGGCCGCGTCGGCCTGCACGTTGGTCCACCAGAGCTGGTACGCGACGAAGAGCAGCATCACCACGCCGAGCGTGATGCACAGCTCGCCGATGCCCCGGGCGGCCACCACGAACACGGACTCCCTGGGGCGCACCCGCCCGGCGCCGCGGCCGTTCGACCGGCGCCGGCCGCTGCCGGAGCGCAGCGAGGTGCGGCCCTGGGCGGCGCGGCGGCGCTCGGCCCGGCCGCCGGTGGGGGCCGGTTCGGCGGCCGGCGCGCCGAGGTCCAGGGGCAGCCGCAGCTGGAGGGTCTGGTCGGGCAGCCAGGGGTACTCGGGCCCGTCCACGAGGGGCTCCTGCGCCTGCTCGTACACGCCCCAGGCGTCCTCGGGCACGGTCTGCACCGGGATCCCCTGCCGGTACGGCGCGCCGCCGATGCCGTCGTCCTGGCCCGGGTACCGGGGCCCGCCGTACTGCTGCACGGTGCCGTACGGGTCCGCCTCCGGCTGGAAACGCCCCTCCGGACGCAGCGAGGTCACGCCGGTCAGCCCCGGCCGATCACCGGGGCGAGCCCGGCCGACCGGTCGACCGCCTGCGGGAAGCCGCACTCCGCGAGCCAGTTGGCGAGCATCCGGTGCCCGCCCTCGGTGAGCACCGACTCGGGGTGGAACTGCACGCCCTCGACCGGCAGTTCACGATGCCTGAGGCCCATGATCACGCCGCTCCCGGTGCGCGCGGTGACCACCAGTTCGGCCGGCACGGTGGCCGGCTCGACCGCGAGCGAGTGGTAGCGGGTCGCGGTCAGCGGCGAGGGCAGGCCCGCGAAGACCCCGCCGTCCTCGTGCTCGACCGGCGAGGTCTTGCCGTGCAGCAGCTCGGGCGCCCGGCCGACCACGGCGCCGTACGCGGCCGCGATCGACTGGAGGCCCAGGCAGACGCCGAACACCGGCAGCCCGATCCGCGCGCAGTGGTGCACCATCTCGATGCAGACCCCGGCCTCCTCCGGGGCGCCGGGCCCCGGGGAGAGCAGCACCCCGTCGAAGCCCTCGTCGCCGGAGCGGCGGACGGCGTGCTCGACGGTCACCTCGTCGTTGCGCACCACCTCGCAGGTGGCGCCGAGCTGGTACAGGTACTGGACCAGGTTGAAGACGAAGCTGTCGTAGTTGTCCACCACCAGGATGCGGGGCGGAGTGGTCGGCCGGGTCGTCATGCGCGCGTGGTCTCCGTGGGGTGCGGTGCGGGAAGGGAGTGCCGGGCCCGCCGGCTCAGCCGGTCGCGGCGCCGTCGCCGCCGTCCACTGTGACGTCGCCGAAGGGGAGCAGCGGTTCCGCCCACGGGAAGACGTAGGTGAAGAGGAGGTAGACGATCCCCAGCACGAGGAGCAGCGAAATGACGGCCCGGACCAGGGTGTTCCCCGGGAGGTGACGCCAGATCCAGCCGTACATGGTGCTCCCTCGACGTAGCGGACTGGGTTAAAGAGTAGACCCGCCGTGCGCGCCCGCGGGGCCGGTCCGCTACTGCTGGCCGCCCGCCGAACGCAGCTCGGTGGTACCGGAGTAGCCGGGCAGGCTCAGCTCGCCGCTCTCCTGGACCTTCCAGCCCAGCCCGTACGCCTGGACGTACTGGAGGTAGTTGCGGACCGTCGGGTCCGCCTCGACGGCCGAGCGCAGGGCGTCGGTCCGCCCGACCGCCTTGACCACGTACGGCGGGGAGTAGACCCGGCCCTGGAGCAGCAGGGTGTTGCCGACGCAGCGGACGGCGCTGGTGGAGATCAGCCGCTGGTCCATCACCTGCACCCCTTCGGCGCCGCCCCGCCACAGCGCGTTGACGACGGCCTGGATGTCCTGCTGGTGGATGACCAGGTCGTTGACGCCGGGCTCGGGCACCCCCGGGATGCGCGCGGTGGCGTTCGGCGGGGCGTCGTTGAGGGTGACGGTCAGGCCGCCGCCCTGGAGCGGCTCCAGGGCCGCGCCGGAGCGCAGACCGCCCAGCTGCGCGGCGTTGGCGGGGTCGTGGCCCTGCTGCTCGGTGAGCTGCTGGGCGCGGGCCTGGAGGTCGGCGAGCTGGGACTGCGCCTGCTGGTTCTGGGCGCTGCGCTGGCGGACCACGTCGCCGAGGCTGAGCAGCGAGTTGTCGGTCCGCAGGTCGGTGCCGCGGGCGGTCTGCGCGCTGATGTAGAAGAGCAGCCCGGCGAGCGCGAAGACGGCGCAGGTCAGGGCACGTCCGACAATTCGGGTGCCGGAACGGCGGGTACGGGCCGGCTCAGGGGGAATCGACAAATTAGTCACCGTACCCTTATCTCCTCAAGACCCGCCGAGCCACTACGCTAACGGACGCCGGTGGCATGTGGCGGAGCGGTCCCCAGGACGTTCTCCACAGCCGACCGCGGCCGATTCCACCCGCTGCACCCTGCGCGGTCTCACAGCGCATCGACAGGAGAGCTCCTCGTGCCGAAGTCTCGACTCCGCAAGAAGTCCGACTACACCCCGCCGACCACGGCCGCGGTGAAGATCAGTTCGGGCCGTGGTTGGGTCGCGCCGCTGATGCTCGCGCTGTTCCTGATCGGCCTGGTGTGGATCGTCACCTACTACGTGACCAGCGGCACCTACCCGGTCGAGAGCTGGCGCAACTGGAACATCCTGGTCGGCTTCGGCTTCATCGCCGCCGGCTTCGGCGTCTCCACCCAGTGGAAGTGACGGTCCACCCGTCCTGAGGCTCGGCTTCGAGCCGTTTCCCGCCGCTCCGGATCGCTCGTCCCGGGGCGGCGGTCAGGCGTGTCCGGAGCCGGGCGGGAGCCGCAGCGGAATCCGGTCGGTTATCCCCACCATCGGACTGTCCGGCTTATCCACATGGTTATCCACACTGGGGAAAAGTCCCCCCAGCCTGTGGATAACTTTCCCGGGCGGGCCCGTCCACAGCCGTGCGGAACTCCCCGGGAGCGAGGGAACCGCACAGCAGGACACGCGTAGAACAGCAGTCCACAACCGGGTGGTCGCACAGCCTGTGCACAACCCCGCACCCGCTGTGGACAAACGTCCGAGGGGTCAGGCCCCGTAGAGGGCCATCCCGGCCAGCAGCATCCCCGCCTCGACCGCCACCGCGCCCGCGACCGTCAGCCCCTGCACCAGGCCGCGGCGCTCGCGCGGGGCGTACATCAGGCCGACCGCCGTCAGCGAGCCGAGCAGCAGGCCGCCGACGTGCGCCCGCCAGTCGACGCCCGGGCGGGAGAAGGTGACGACCAGGTTGAAGACCAGGAACGCCATCGCCGGGCCGAGCGGCCCCTTGTTCCGCAGCTGCAGCACGATCGTGGCGCCGATCAGCCCGAAGACCGCCCCGGAGGCGCCCACCGAGTTCATCCAGCCGCCGGCCACCAGGAAGGCGAAGGTGCTGCCGCCCAGGCCGGAGACCAGGTAGAGGGCCAGGAAGCGGAGCCGGCCGAGCGCCTCCTCCAGCGACGGGCCGAGCCAGAACAGCACCAGCATGTTCATCCCGACGTGCCACCACTCCAGGTGCAGGAAGGTGGCGGTCAGCAGCCGGTACCACTGGTCCGGGCCGTCGGCGATGCCCGCCGGGCCGCCGAGGATGTCCCGCCCGGCGCTGAACAGCGACCAGGTCTGGCCCAGCCGCGGGGTGAGCACGAAGGCGGCCAGCACCCAGACCACGATGTTGAGCCCGATCAGCACCCGGGTGACCAGCCCGCCGTCGGCGGCCAGGGCCCCGCCGAACCGGGTGGTCGCCTGCCGCGACCCGGCGTGGCCGTTGCCGACGCACTCCGGGCACTGGAAGCCCACCGAGGCGGTCACCATGCACTGCGGGCAGATCGGCCGCTCGCAGCGGGTGCAGGAGACCCCGGTGGGGGTCTGCGGGTGCCGGTAGCAGCCGGGCGGTCCGGCCTCCGGGGACCGGTCGACCGACGGCCTCGGCTCGTCCGGGAGCATCAGCGGGTCCCCTTCCCGTACACGACCTCCGAAACCGCCAGCCTACTGCCGCACCCCGCCCCCGGACCGGCTCCCCACAGCCGAACCCGTCTTTCTCCGCCCCGCCGGGGCCCTGCCCTCACGCCTCCCCCGTCCCGCCCGCCCCGGCAGGGGCCCCGCGTACGGCCCACCCCGACATGCCTCCGGACAAATCAGCATGCATGATCAGCATTCAGGTGGATATGTGCATAAAGGACACCACCCAGGAGGAGAGACTCGTGAGCTTTTCGGATTCGGCCCGTGAGACGGCCACCAGGACCCGGGACACCGCCGCACAGTTCGCGGACGGCGCCAAGCAGCGCCTCGGCCCCGCCTTGGACGCCTTCGGTCCGAAGGCCGCGCAGGCCGCCCACCACCTCCGCGGCCAGTACGACCGGCACCTCGCCCCCCAGTTCGGCTCGGCCTTCGCCAACCTGCCGCCGGAGGCCCAGCAGAGCACCCTGAAGGCCCTCCACCGGGCCCAGGAGGCCGCCCTGGCGGCCCGCCTGTCCGCCGCCCGGGCTGCGGACCAGGCGCGTGCCACCGTCGGCCCCAGGGTCGCCCAGGCGGTCGAGGAGGCCCGCGCCACCGTCGGCCCGGTCGCCCACGAGGCCCAGGCCCGCGGCGCGGCCGCGCTGACCGCCCTCCAGGGCAACGTCAGCTCGGCCGAGATCAGCGAACTGGCCGCCCGGAACGCCAGGAAGGAGCAGTGCAACCGCCTGGCCACCGGCCTCGCCGTGGCCGGCCTGCTGGCGATCGGCGGCGGCATCGTGGCCTGGCAGTGGTGGCGCCGGCACAGCAACCCGGAGTGGCTGGTCGAGCCCCCGGCCCCGCAGGAGCCCCGGCCGGCCGGCGCGCACGCCGCCTCCGCGCCGGTGAACGGCTCCGGCCCGGAGGCCGTCGCCGAGTCGACGGACGGGTCCCCGAGCACCGGGAAGGACGGCCCCGCCGCCGAGGACGACCCCGGGTCGCGCTGACCGTACGGGCGAACGCCCGGAAACGCCGATCGGCCGCCGACCAGG
>NZ_JBHVET010000510.1:0-6508 GCF_042802135.1 Kitasatospora sp. NPDC057512 | reverse complement strand
GTGCTACCGGATCAGACCCGGTCGGCCGCGATCAGCACGTACTGGAAGGAGCCGTCCTTGTAGGACTCGATGAACGCCTCCTCGATGCCGGTCACCAGCGAGGTGGTGTTCCGCAGCTCCCAGTAGGGCAGGGTGTCCGGCGTCAGGTCGATGACGGCCTGCGGCACCAGGCGGTTGTCGGCCATCGCCCGCAGGTACTCGCGGCGGGAGTGGATGTTGCACTCGAAGTGGGCGTTGATCTGCGAGACCCACTTCGACGGCTGGCCGTAGCGCGGGTTCCAGCAGCCGGTGATGGTCACGTACCGGCCGCCGACGCTCAGCACCCGGGAGTGCTCGGCGAACAGGTCGTGCAGGTCGACGTACATGCTGGACTCGTTGTTCCAGGAGCCCGCGACCGAGCCGGTCTCGACGGGCATGTTCAGCATGTTGGCGACCTGGGAGCGGACGAACCCGCCGATGCCCAGCTCAGCGGCGCGCTTGTTGCCGAAGTCGGCCTGCTGGGTGGAGAGGGTCAGGCCCTCGACCCGGCAGCCGAAGCGCTGGTGGGCCATCACCATCGAACCGCCGCGGCCGCAGCCGGCGTCGACCAGGGTGTGGTCGGCGCGGATGTCGCCGAGGTGGCCGAGCAGCACGTCGGCCTGGGCGGACTCCAGCCGGTGCAGCTCGGCGATCACCTTCTTCTCGCGGTCGGCGTCGGCCGGGTCCCCGATCGCGGCCTGGTCGATCGCGCCGATGCCGTAGTGGTGGTGGTAGAGGCCGTCGACGTCACCCAGGCGGAGGTTGACCGGGCGGGCCTCGTGGTCCCAGTAGCGCGCGATGTCGCCCTGGTACGGAGTCGCCGGGCCGGGGATGGTGTTGCCGGGGGTGGTGATGTCGTCGGTCACGGACATGGGTCAGCTCCTAGCGGATGGTCAAGGGGTCGGTCATCAAGGGGAATGCGCTGCCGGCGAGAGGTGCTGCCACCGGAAGGGGTGGTCTCACCAGAAGTCGGGCAGGGTGTAGCGGTAGGTGTTGGTCTGGTGCCAGTAGTGGTTGCCGTCGAGCCACGCGGACACACCGCGCAGGAACCGTACGAGTGTCGGCACCGGGCAGGAGACGGCCAGGGCGGCCGCCTCGGCCTCGAAGGCCAGCATCAGCTCGTTGTGGACCTCGACCGCCTTCAGGTAGCCCTCCTTGCGGGAGACGCCCTCGCGCTCGGAGATCACCACCGGCAGGTTCAGGTGCAGTCCGGGGCTGGACAGCTCCTTGGTGTACGAGTACAGGTCGTTGACGATGGTGGTGGCGTTGCCGGCCAACGCGATCACCCGCTGCATGGCGGGCAGCGCGTGCAGCTCGGCGGGCAGCTCGTAGCCGCCGACCGTGTCCGTGATCGTCGGGCAGGGGCGGAAGTTGTTGAACTGGCGCATGGCCAGGTACTCCCACACCTCCGGGACGTGGTCCGCCTGGTCCCAGGAGGCCTCGGCCAGGTACCCGAGGTGCAGCCGCGCCATGTCGTGCCGGAACCGGTCCGACTGGGAGGGCGTCGCGGCCCGGGTGAAGTACTCCATCGCCGAGTGGTAGGCGCGCCGGGGCGGATCCGAGGAGAGCGAGGCCTCCCAGGCCGGGTGGTACTCCGTCGTGGTGTGCAGCGGGTCCAGCGCGGTGTGCGCGAGCAGCAGGCGGCTGCCCAGGCCGATCGGCGAGCCGCCGAGGTCCTCGCAGTAGCAGTCGTCCACCGCGTTCTCGGCCACCATCAGGCGGGCCGCGAGCATCAGGTGGTCGACGCTCGGCGCGTCCGGGTGGCAGGCCACCATGTAGCGCCCGGTGGAGAAGCCGTCGAAGTCCTTCTCCCACTCCGGCGGGTAGAGCTCGACCTCCTCCATCGCCCAGACCTTGAGCTTCGCGCTCAGCGCCTCCACCCGCACCGGGTCGGGCTCGGCGATCGGGTGGTGGTAGAGGCCGGGGATCGGGTCGCCGCTCCGGGGCTTGCCGCCGCTCGGCGCCTCGGCGGCCGGGCCGGCGGCGGCCGGGCCGGCGGCGGCCGGGCCGGCGGTCGCAGCGGGCGGGACGGGCAGGACGTGGGCGGACGGCACCGGGAACCCGGGGGTCGCCGCTGCCGTCTCGGTCACGGTCTCGGTCGCCTCGGGCTCCAAGGCCGCCTCGACCGGGACCTCGGGTGTCGGAGACTCGGGTGCCGAGATCTCGTCCGCCGGGGCCTGCGGCCTGAACTGCAGACCGGAGGTGCCCAGTCCGCTGGGCCCGCGCAGGATCCGTTCGATCGCGGGGGAGCTCATGGGCCCACCACCGGGGCGGTGACGGGCCCGGATGGTGTGTCCGGCCTGGCGCACAGGGGCATGGAGCCTCCTCTGAAGGGGATCGCACAATATGACGGGTCGTCATTCCACCCGCCTCGAACGGGATCTCCGGACTCCGGCCCCGTCTCGCTCGGTTCACCACCGTAGGCGCGAAGGCGCGTTCCGCATCGCACCGGACGATCTTCATCACCCGATAGGGTGAACGTTCCTCGTGTGGGCGTTTGGGCGCGACCCCGGCGTGCATCGCCCTGCCCCGCAGCTGGGCACTCCAGCCGCGAACCCGCCCGCCCGCACCGCCCCTCCGCGCGTCAACCTGTTGACACTCACCCGTGTCCCGACCTCCCCGACCACGTTGTGCCGGTCGTGGCGGGGGCTGTTCGAATGCGAAACGAAATGACCCACGGTCGCCTGCCACGTGTCGGCCGCACATCCGTACGCCCTGGAAGGAACCCGCAGTGGCAGCGATCTCGATGCCGGACTTCTACATGCCGTGGCCCGCCCGCCTCAACCCCCATCTGGAGACGGCCCGGGCGCACAGCCTGCTCTGGGTCCGCGAGACGGGCATGCTCGAACCCGTCTGGGACGAGGAGCGGTTCGCCGCGATGGACTTCGCGCTCTTCGCCGCGTGGACCCACCCCGACGCCTCTCCCGACGAGCTCTGCCTGATGAGCGACTGGTACGTCTGGGGCTGGTACGTCGACGACTACTTCCCCCAGGCCTACACCGAGGCCGAACAGCTCGGCGCCGCCAAGCAGTACCTGTTCCGCCTGCTGGACTTCATGCCGACCGACGGCACCGCGACCGGCCTCACCCCGGAGAACCCGCTGGAACGCGGGCTGGCCGACCTCTGGGCCCGCACCGTCCCGGGCAAGTCCGAGCCGTGGCTGCGCCGTTACGTCGCGGTGGTCCAGGACATGGCCGAGGAGGCGCTGCGCGAGCTGTTCAACCTCGCCCGCGGCGGCGACCGCGTCCTCGACCCGATCGAGTACCTGGAGCTGCGGCGCTCCGTCGGCGGGATCCTCTGGTCCGCCCAACTGCTGGAGCACGCCCTGGGGTTGGAGCTTCCGGAACGCCTGCTCGACGGGCGCCCGCTGGGGCTGCTGAACGCGGCCTTCGCCGACTCCCAGGGCCTCCAGAACGACATCATCTCCTACCGGATCGACCTCGCCGAGGGGAAGGTGAACAACGGTGTGACGGTCGTGGAGCACTTCCAGGGCTGCGACACCGGGCGCGCCGTCGGGATCGTCAACGACCTGGTCACCGACCGGCTCCAGCAGTTCGAGCACACCGCCGCCACCGAACTGCCCGGTGCCTTCGAGGAACTGCTGCTCACCCCCGGCGAGCGCGCCGACGTCCTGCGCTACGTCCAGGGCCTCAAGGACTGGATGGCGGGCAACCTGGAGTGGGCACTGCGCCCCGGCGGCCGCTACCTGCCGACGGACTCCGGGTCCGGGCCGGCCGCGCCGTCCTTCCTCGGCCCGACCGGCCTCGGCACCGCGGCGGCCCGGCTCGGTCTCGGCCGGGAGGCGCTCGGCCTGCGGGTCCGCAGCTACCTCAACGCCCCCCGCCAGACCCGCGAGCAGCTCGAACTGCCCGAGTTCTACATGCCCTGGGAGGCCCGGACCCACGGTGAGCTGGAGACGGCGCGCGCACACAACAAGGACTTCGTCCGCCGCACCGGCATCCTGGACACCCCGGGGCTGGGGATCTGGGACGAGGCACTCGTCGAGTCCGGCGACTTCGCGCTCTGCTGCGCGATGGCCCACCCCGACGTGCCGCTGGAGCAACTGGACCTGCTCAACGACTGGTACACCTGGGGCTTCATCCAGGACGACTACTTCCTGGAGGTGTACAAGCGACCGCGCGACCTGCCGGGCGCCAAGGCCTACGTCGACCGGCTCTCGCTCTTCGTCCCGGTGCACCCCTTCGCCGTGATGCCGCCGCCGACCAACCCGTCCGAGCAGGGCCTCGCGGAGCTGTGGCAGCGCACCGCCCCGGCCGTCTCGGACGAGCTGCGCGTCAAACTCGCGCAGAGCACTGTCGTCCACCTCCGGACGTGCCTGTGGGAGGTGTTCAACGCCGTCCAGAACCGGACGCCCGAGCTGATCGACTACCTCGCGATGCGGCGCGACTCGATCGCCTCGGGGGTCTGCGCCGACCTGCTCAACCACGTCTCGGGGGTGGCCGTCCCGGAGACCGTGCTGGCCAGCCGGCCGATGCGCCGCGTGGTCACCGCGATGGGCGACTGGGCGGGCTGGTTCAACGACGTCGTCTCGTACCGGATGGAGATCGAGTACGAGGACGACATGAACAACGGCGTGCACGCGCTGCGCCGCTTCACCGGCGGCGACCTGCCGGAGACCGTCACCGCGGTCAACGACCTGCTCACCGCCCGGCTGCGCGAGTTCGAGCACCTGACGGACACCGAGCTACCGGCGCTCTACGACGAGCTGGGACTGGGCGCGGACGACCGGGACGCGACGGCGGACTACATCGGGCAGCTCCAGGACTGGATGTCCGGCTTCCACGCCTGGCACCTGAGGACGGGCCGGTACACGGACTTCCCGGTCCGCACCACCCTGCCCGCCCGGCTGCTGCGCGGCCCCTCCGCGCCGCCGCCCGTCCCCTCGGTGCTGCTCCCCGCCCCCTCCGGGCTCGGCACCGCCGCCGCCCGGCCCGGCGTGAGCACCTGACGGGCGGGCCGGCCTAGGACCGGAGTCCCGTACACCGTGAGACCGCGGGCCGAGGCGCGTTCCCGCCCCGGCCCGCATCGTGGACCGGTCGACGTCCCGCCGCCGAACCCGGTGCGCGACCGCGTGCGTAAGGCGGGACACAATGGGCACGGCGCCGTCGAGGAGGCGGGGCCAGGAAGGAAGACCAGCGCATGGAGAGCCAGGCCCGCAGCCGCACCGCACTCGTGGAGCAGCTCATGGAGCGCTATCCCGACGTGCCCCGGGAGGCGGTGATCAAGGAGGACCTGCTGCGCGGCGGCATGGCCTTCGACGAGTCCGCGCTCAGCGGCAGCGCGGGCGCCGACGGGGGCGGCGAGGTCAAGCCGAAGTCGTACTTCATCTTCTCCTTCGACCACCGCACCCTGCCCGAGCTGGGCGCCGCCGCGCTCAACCGGCCGCCGGAGGAGGTCGTGCTGACCGGCGGGCCGTACGGGCTGCGCCGCACGGTGGTGTCGGTGCGGGTGAACCCGGACTCGCCGTACCGGGTCGGCGCCGGGGACGACGGCACGCTCGGCCTCTACCTGGACGGTGCGCGGATCGCCGACGTCGGTCTGCCGCCGATGCCGGACTACTACCGGCACACGCTGGCCAACGGGAAGTCGGTGATGGAGGTCGCCCCGACCATCCAGTGGGGCTACCTGATCTACCTCACGGTGTTCCGGGTCTGCCAGTACTTCGGCGCCAAGGAGGAGTGCCAGTACTGCGACATCAACCACAACTGGCGCCAGCACAAGGCCGCCGGCCGCCCGTACACCGGGGTCAAGCCGGTCGAGGAGGTGCTGGAGGCGCTGGCGATCATCGACCGGCACGACACCGCCCGCGCCTCCCAGGCGTACACCCTCACCGGCGGGGCGATCACCTCGCACGTCGGCGGCCGCGACGAGGCCGACTTCTACGGGCAGTACGCCAAGGCCATCGAGGAGCGCTTCCCCGGCCGCTGGATCGGCAAGGTGGTGGCCCAGGCGCTGCCGCGCGAGGACGTCCAGCGCTTCCACGACTACGGCGTGCGGATCTACCATCCCAACTTCGAGGTGTGGGACAAGCGGCTGTTCGAGCTCTACTGCCCGGGCAAGGAGCGCTACGTCGGCCGGGACGAGTGGCACCGCCGGATCCTCGACTCCACCGAGGTGTTCGGCCCGGAGAACGTGATCCCCAACTTCGTCGCGGGCGTGGAGATGGCCGAGCCCTTCGGCTTCACCACGGTGGACGAGGCGATCGCCTCCACCGAGGAGGGCCTGCGCTTCTTCATGTCCCGCGGCGTGGTGCCGCGGTTCACCACCTGGTGCCCCGAGCCCACCACCCCGCTCGGCAAGGGCAACCCGCAGGGCGCGCCGCTGGAGTACCACATCCGGCTGCTGCAGACCTACCGGGGCACCCTGGAGGAGTTCGGCCTCTCCTCCCCGCCCGGGTACGGCCCGGCGGGCCCGGGGAAGGCGGTCTTCTCGGTGAGCTCCTTCATGGACTCGCTGACCGGCTGAGGAA